>QGVC01000124.1 GCA_003242645.1 Pseudomonadota bacterium | reverse complement strand
GCGTGGGCGCGCCGTCCTGATTGGTTAACTTGTGTTTCTGGGCGTGTTGCTGTTTTTTGGCGGGTGGTCGGGGGTGCAGCCGCTCTACGGCAACCACGGGCTCTGGATCTCGATGTTGGTGTTCAACATCGTTCGGGCTCTGACGTTGCTCGCCCGCTTTCCCGCGCTGGAACGGGCTTCCTTCTCCCACTCGGCGGTTGTCTGACGAAACTCAATAATCGAGCGGGCGGCGTGCCCAATCCTCAGCTTTCGTGCCGACAAGATCCGATATCGAAGAGAGATTGGCGCGTTCGATCGCCGCGACGAGGCCGTCCTTGATGCGATCGATCAATCCAGGCCCTTCGTAGACGAGCCCGGTGTAGAGCTGGATCAGCGTCGCTCCAGCCTCGATCTTCGCCACTGCCGTCTCCGCGCTATCAATGCCCCCGATGCCAATGAGGGGCACGCGGCCGCCGGTCAGTCGGTACACGCGCGCCAACATCGCCGTCGAGCGGTTGAACAGAGGACGGCCCGAAAGTCCGCCACGCTCCTGGGTCAATGTCGTCATCGGCAACCCGGGCCGCGCCAAAGTGGTGTTGGAGACGGCAATGCCGTCGACGTTGTGGGCGAGCAGACGTTCTACGATTGCAGGGAGGTCATCCTCCGCGATGTCCGGTGCGAGTTTGACGACGATGGGCACGCGTCGTGCGCCGGCGGAGATGTGGCGTTCCCGGGCTTCCATGAGCCTCTTGAGAAGCTCGTCGAGCGCGGCGGGGGCCTGCAGATCGCGCAACCCCGGCGTGTTCGGAGAAGAGATGTTCACGGTCAGATAGCTCGCGACGTCGTAGAACGTCTCAAGGCCGAGGACATAATCGGCCGTCCGATCCGTGGTCTCCTTATTTGCTCCGATATTGACGCCAACGACGCCGAGCCTGGGCCGCCGCTGCAGCCGCCGCAACGCTGGGCCATGGCCGGCACTGTTGAAGCCGAGCCGATTGATGATGGCGCGATGACCGATCAAGCGGAACACACGCGGGCGCGGGTTGCCCGGCTGCGGCCGTGGCGTCACCGTGCCGATCTCGGCAAATCCGAACCCAATTCGCAGCAGGGCATCCGGCGCGCGCGCATCTTTGTCGAACCCCGCCGCAATGCCGATGGGATTGGGAAATTCCAGATCCCAGAGCTTGATCGCGAGCCGTGGATCGTCTGGCTTTTCAGCGCGCGGATAGAGGCCTGCCTCCAGCGTGCGTAGCGTGAGCTCGTGGGCCGTCTCGGGATCGAGGGCAAACAGCAGCGGGCGAGCCAGCTCGAGTGTCGTTCTCAGCATGCCTCGATCTCCGCGGGAATGATCGGTACCCCGTCCGCCGCAAGCTCTAAGGGTTGCCACCAGCGGGCTGCGCTGACCGGCAGCGGGCCATAGTAATGCGGGAAGAGCGCGCCGCCTCGCGAGAGCTCCCACTTCAGGGCCTCGCCCAGGGCCTCCGGGTCTAGCGCCACCAGGACAAGATCTCGGATGCCCCGGAAGTGCCGCGCTGCGGTTGCAGCAACCTGGTCCGCCGCGGAGAGGTGTATGAAGCCGTCACGCAGATCGTCGGGAGACCCGGCGTAAGCTCCGACGCGGCACGCGTGCTCCCATTCCGTTCGAGGCAGGATCTTGTACACGTGACGGTTGCCAGGCCCGTCCTCACGAATGTTCACAACTGGACTCCCCTTCGTCGAGCAAGCCTTTGGGCGCCACGTCGAGCACGGACTTATATACAAGTGTCAAAAATGCTACCTCGATGCCCTATTCGGCAGCGTTGACGGGTGATAACGTTGACTTGGATCACATCGCCGGGCGAAAACTTCCCGCCCCAACAACACAAAGTAGCAGATGTTTCCAGGTCTCTTTACTGCACCATTACGTATTGTTGAGTTATTTTCCGACCCTTTTCGGTTCACGGTTCCATCTTATCAGCGCCGCTACGCATGGACCGTCAAGGAGGCGGGACAGCTCCTCGACGACATTCTGCTTGCGCTCGGCGGCGAAGGTGATCCGGTCGAGCCGGATTACTTCTTTGGAGCTATCCTCCTTACCGACTCTGGAGTCCACGCGGATTGGAGGAAGGGTCCGCCTCTTTTTCCCCGCAACCTCGAGATCGTCGACGGGCAGCAGCGACTGATAACGGTGACGATCCTGCTGGCGGTCTTGAGAGATTTGGCCGCGGCGGATGGTGCAAGCCACTATTCGAAGCTCCAGGAGCTCATCACCGTCGGCAAGTCTCAGAACGGTGACCACACGCATCGGCTGCAGCTGCAGGGCAGCGACGACGCCTTCTTCAGAACATACGTTCTCAACCCGCGCGCGTGTCTGCAGTCGCCGACGGATATCGTGCTCGAGCCGTGCATGGAGGCCATGTTGGAGGTGCGGAACCACTTCATGGCCGAGATGCAGGCGCTGACGATCGCGGATCGCCAGCGGATCCTCGACTATCTCCTGAACCGCTGCCATGCCGTGGTGATCGTCACCACCGATGTCGATCACGGCCACCGGATGTTCTCGGTCCTCAATGACCGTGGGCGGCCACTCGCGCGTAAGGACATCATCAAGGCCGAGGTTTTGGGCGGCGTTCCTCCCGAACGCGCTGCGACATTGATCGAGCAGTGGAGGGCGGCCGAGCAGCGCCTGGGCAGCGACTACGACGCGTTCCTCAGCCATCTTCGCGTCATCGAAGGCCGGGGACGGCTCCCGATCATCGCTGGCATCCGGAGTGTAATGCAGGAGGCGGGGGGAAGCGAAGCATTCGTTTCCAATGTGCTCCTCCCCAACGCGGAAGCCTACGACATCATCCGTCGTGCCCATCATGAGGGCGCGCCTGAATCCGCCGAGATCACGCGGTTGCTGCGCTACCTCAACTGGCTCGGGAGCTCCGAGTGGGTGCCGGCCACCATGAAGTGGTTCAGCCTGCACCGCTGTGACCCCGCGCAGATGCTCAAGTTTCTCCAGGTTGTGGAGCCTTTTGCCTATTCGCTGCGGTTGCTGTGCATCGGGGCTGGCAAACGGGCGACGCGGTTTGCGGCGGTCCTTGCCGCGCTGGAGGACGGCAGCATCTTCGACCCCGAGCGTTCACCGTGCCTGCTCACCAGCGACGAGCAGCGGCACATCACGTACAATCTCCGCAATCTGCACGAGCGACATCCGCAAACCTGCAAGCTCGTTCTGCTTCGCCTCAACGATGAGCTGGCCGGGGAGCCGCAGAACCTCGATCCGGTGGACTGGACCGTCGAGCACATTCTGCCGCAAAGCCCGGGCCGCAATGGCCTTTGGCGTGAGTGGTTCCCGGACAATGACGAACGCGAGCTGCTTACCCAGTCCCTAGGCAACCTTGTTCTGGTGCGGCGGAACCAGAACGACCGGGCGAGCAATCAGGACTTTTTTCGGAAGAAGGCCATCTACTTCAAGCACGCGCAAGGCGATATGCCCGTCATCACGCGTGAGATCAGCACGTTCGACACTTGGACACCGGACCAGGTGCGCGCCCGCGAGGAACGGTTCATCGAGATCATTTCTCGGATCTGGCGGCTGGACCTTTCCGCCATGAGACGCGGAGACGACCTCGAAATGGCGCGCCGGAGGCGTCGTGCCGTTTAAGCGTGCGGCCGGCTCGTTAATGCAAGGAGACGACCCTTGCCTCCCTGAATCGCTGGACTGGGATATTCTGCAAAGCGCCGTTGCGGGGAGGCAGTCAGATGGTCATCGTATTGGTTCTTGTCGGCCTACTTGAGATCCTTGGCGGGCTGTTTGTTTTCGCGTCTTCCCGCAGCGCGATTCACGAAATACTTGGAGTTTTGATGATCGGCTTCGGCTTTTTGTCGGTCGGCCTCGCTGCTATTCTTCACGAGCTGAGAAAACTCCGTTCCCTCAAGACCACGGGTCAAAGCTGACTTTCACCTGCGGCTGGACGTGATCCGCTCCGCAGACAGGAAATTTCTAGATTGTCAGCGGATCGCGCACCGAAGAAAATCTAGGCCTGCGCGGCCCCTACCAGCTCGCCCGCCAGCGCTTTCCGGATCAGGCGCCGCGTCTCCTCGATCCCGTACAGCTCAATGAATGATCCGAACCGCGGACCTTGAGACTGCCCGAGAAGGACTTCGTAGATCGCGCGGAACCAGTCCCGCAGCTTGTCGGCGAATCCATTCGCCTTACCGACCTCGTAGACGATGTTCTGCAAATCCTCCGCCGTTGCACCCGGTGGCGCCTTGCCGAGCTCTTGCTCCAGCACCTCGAGCGCGCGCCGCTCGGCGTCGTCGGGTAGCCGGTATGTCTTCGTCGGCAGCACGAAATCGCGGTAGTAGGTCACCGCGTAGCCGGCAAGCTGATCGAGCACCGGATACTTCTCCGGTGTCGCATCGGGGGCGTGCCGGCGGATGAAGCCCCAAAGGACGGATTTGTCCTCGGCGTTGGACGCCGCGACGAGGTTGAGCAGCAGACCGTAGCTGATCGGCAGCTCCGCGCGCGGAGGCTCGCCGGCATGGATGTGCCATACCGGGTTGTCGAGCTTCTGCTTCTCGTCCTGCGCCGGATAGGCAGCAAGCAACTGCAAGTATTCGTCTACCGCGCGCGGGATGACGTCGAAGTAGAGCCGCTTCGCTGACTTCGGCTTCTGGTACATGAACAGCGACAGGCTCTCTGGCGTGGCGTAGGTCAGCCACTCTTCGATCGTGAGGCCATTCCCGATCGACTTCGATATCTTCTGACCTTTCTCGTCGAGGAACAGCTCATAGATAAAGCCCTCGGGCGGGGTGCCGCCAAGCGCCCGGCAGATCTTCGAGGAGAGCGTCACCGAATCGATCAGGTCCTTGCCGGCCATCTCGTAGTCGACGCCCAGCGCGACCCATCTGAGTGCCCAGTCGGCCTTCCACTGACACTTCACGCGGCCGCCGGTGACCGGTGTCTCGACCCGTTCGCCGGTCTCGGGATCGAGATAGACGATGGTGCCCCTGTCCGGGTGCCGTTCCACCGTGGGGACCTGAAGGACGCGGCCTGTCCGCGGACAAATTGGCAGGAACGGCGAGTAGGTGGCGCGCCGCTCAGGCCCGAGGGTGGGGAGAATGATCTCCTTAACCTCGTCGTAGACTTCGAGCATTTTCAGGAGCGTAGCGTCGAAGCGGCCGGACTTATAGCACTCGGTTGCCGAGAAGAACTCGTAGTCGAAGCCGAACCGATCGAGAAACTCGCGCAGCATCGCGTTGTTGTGGTGCGCGAAGCTCTCGTATTTGCCGAATGGGTCGGGCACGCTTGTCAGCGGCTTGTGCAAGTGCTGCTGCAGCATCTCCCTGTTGGGGACGTTGTCCGGCACCTTGCGCATGCCGTCCATGTCGTCCGAAAAGCAGATGAGGCGCGTCTTCCACTTGCCGCCGGTCAGCACCTCAAAGGCATGCCGCACCATGCTCGTGCGTGCCACTTCGCCAAACGTGCCAATATGCGGCAGGCCCGAAGGGCCATAGCCGGTCTCGAAAATCACCACTTTGTCTGGCCCGCATCCCATGCGCTCCAGGCGAGCGACCAGTCGCCGTGCCTCCTCAAACGGCCAAGCGCGCGAGCTTTGGGCGACTTCCGTAAGCTTGGGATCGATTCTCGTCATAGGGTTATCGTGAGGCGCGATGCGCCGCGGCTTTGAATGAGGTTGCGGGCAACCTATGTGCGCCGAACTGATGCGTCAATCGCAAGGGTCGCATTCACGTCATGATGTGGTGTGCTAGACGAGAGGATGTCTAGCTCCGTTTTTTGAAAGGGAGACGCATGTCTTCTCGTCTGACGCCGCAAGAGGCGCTCGTCTACGCGATGATCACCGTTTCGGCCGTGGACCGCGCCATGACCGACGACGAGCTGTCCCGGATCGGCTCTATCGTCCAGCAGCTCCCTGCGTTCCAGGGCTACGATCAGGACTGGCTGGTGCGCAAAGCCGAGGAGTGCGGGGCGGTTCTCAGCGGCCCCGATGGGCTGGACAAGGTTCTCGACATGATCGCCGAGGTCCTTCCCCAGCGTCTCCGCGAAACGGCCTACGTGCTTGCCGCAGAGGTTGCGGCTTCGGACCTCAAAGTGAAGCTCGAGGAGGTGCGATTTCTCGAGCTTCTGGCGGACAAGTTCGGCCTCGATGCGCTCACTTGTGCTGCCCTTGAGCGGGCCGCCAAGGCTCGGCACCAAAGAGTGTAGGTTTTTCGCTAGGGCAGTGGCACGCCCGCCGCGGTGAAAGCCGTCCGCTGGCGCTCTCCGACTTCGGCAAGGTTGAAATCCTCGATCGTCTCGTTGAACAGGCGATACCAGTTCATCCGCGCGTTAAGATGGAGGAAAACGCCGCCGAGTCCGATTGCCGCTCGGTCCATGAAGACGAACTCGCGGGGAATGACCACCGGGCCTTTCTCCTTCAGGATCTTGTGGACCTGGAACGCTTCGCGGCGGCCGTACTCTCCCGGCGTCGTGCCTTCGGCGATGGTCCTCTCGCGATCGTCGAGCAGCGGGCCATAGATGAACCGTGCCCAGATGTTCATCGCCTCGATCAATTCCTGCGTGAGCCCCCTGAAACCCCAGGTCTCATAGGCGTGAACGATGAGCTCTTGATTGCCCGTCAACAAGCCCGTGTAGAGGTCGATGACACCCTGGACGAACGGCGTGCGGAACGTCCGGATACAGCCGTAATCCAGCAGGTTGATGCCGGCGGGAACGCCGTCTTCCTCAAAAATCGTGTAGTTGCCGAGATGCGGATCGCCGTGGATCACGCCGTAGTGGCTGAACGGATACCACCACGCGCGAAACAAGGCGCGCGCGATCACATTGCGGTGCTCGAGCGGCGCCTCCTTATAGGACAGCAGGGGCTTGCCCTCGAGCCAGCTCATGGTGAGCAGCCGCTTCGTCGTTAGCTCGGGCTCCACACGCGGCACACGGATGAGCGGATCGCCATCGAAGATCTGGCCATAGAGCCGCATGTGTCGCGCTTCCAGCTCGTAGTCCAGCTCCTCCCGCAGCCGCGCGGCAATCTCCGTCAGGATCTCTCGCGTGTCGATCGCCGGATCCATCCGGGCGTGGATCGAGAACACGACTTTCAGCTGCGTGAGATCGGCCTCGACGGCGGATTGCATGTCCGGGTACTGCAGCTTGCAGGCAAGCAAACGGCCGTCCTGAGACACGGCCTTATGCACCTGCCCCAGCGAGGCGGACGCCGAAGCTTCCGTCGAGAAGCTCTTGAAGCGTGAGGCCCAGTCCGGGCCAAGCTCTGCCACCATCCGGCGTCGCACGAACGCAGGCCCCATTGGCGGCGCCTGGCTCTGCAACTGAGAAAGCTCACGGGCGTACTCAGGCGGCAGTGCCTCCGGAATAGTTGACAGAAGCTGGGCAACCTTCATCAGCGGCCCTTTGAGGCCACCGAGCGCGGCCGCCAGCTCCGCCGCGTTCCGAGACCGATCACCCTCGATGCCAAAGAGTCGCTGCCCCGCGACCCGGGCCGCGACGGCGCCCACGTTCGTCCCCACCCGCACGTAGCGTGCCGCACGGGCCGCAAAGCGGTTCTCTTCCTTGTCGTTCATTCCGAATGATCTCCTTGCCGGACCATATTGGCCCTACGGCAGGCCCCGTCCAGATGGTGGCTCAGGAGGGATCGACGCAGAGCTGCCGTGCACCGGCAGTGCGTGACGGACCGCGTTTTGCAGCGCTAATCTGGCTCGGACCAACCGATGAGGAGCACGGGCCGGTTCATGTTGCGGGGCACTGAGAGCACGTTTGTCGGATCTGCCTGGGCATGGATTGTCTCGCCGATCGGAACGGCGATCCTGGCTCTCGGTGTCACGCAGATCGTGGCCTGGGGAACGACGCTCTATGCCCTTGGCGTGCTGGCGAGCCCCATAGCCGCAGATACGGGATGGAGCCGCACCCTCGTCTTCTCTGGCCTCACGATCGGCTTGTTGGCCTCGAGCTTCGTGTCCACGGCGGTGGGCAAGGCCATCGATACGAAGGGCGCCAGGCTGGTCATGAGCGTGGGCTCCGTATTGTGTGCTGCGTCCCTCCTTATCGTGGCGGCAGCCACGCATTCGGCCGTCTATCTCGCGGGCTGGGCCATCATGGGCCTCGGCATGCGCATGACGCTTTACGACGCCGCATTTGCGGCCCTCGTCCAGGTTGCGCCACATCGCGGGCGCCGGGCGATCTCCTACCTCACGCTGTTCGGCGGCTTCGCCTCGACCTTCTTCTGGCCGATCGGCCATATCCTCACCGGCGAGTTCGGCTGGCGGCTGACGTTGGTCATCTACGCGGGGTTCAATATTTTCGTCTGCCTGCCTTTGCATTGGTGGGGGCTTGCGCGCCGTGAGAAGCCGCTACCGGGACGAACAATAGGAGAGACCCAGGCGCCGTCCGCGGAAGCCGATCCACCGCTCGAAGGGCAGGCGCGCACCCTCGCCATCCTCCTTTTCGCTGTCGTCACGTCGGCTAGCGCCTTCGTCTTCGGCGCTATGGCGGTGCACCTTCCCGCTGTCCTTGAAGCGAACGGTCTGTCGGCTGCAGCGGCGGTCGGCTTGGCCTCCTTGAAGGGGGTGGCACAGGTGGCGGGCCGTGTGGCTGAAATCCTGTTCGGCCGCCGGTTGCATGCCATCGACCTCGGGCGAATTTCCGTCGGCGGCATGCCGCTTGCGTTCATCGTCCTGATGGCGGGGAGCGGCAGCTATTCGGCTGCCTTGATGTTCATCATCTTCTTCGGGATCGCTAACGGGTTGGTGACGATTGTTCGCGGCGCAGTGCCCCTGGCCCTCTTCGGGCCGCAGGGGTACGGAACGGTGCTCGGCGTGCTCGCGACTCCGTACTTGCTCGTAAACGCGCTGGCACCGGCCATCCTGGCCATCGTCGTCGACTTGTGGGGTTACACCATCGCTGAGGCGGTTGTGCTGGCGGCAGGCTTGCTATCGGCAGCCTCCATGGAGTTCATGGCCATCTGGTATCGTCGACGTCCGAAGGCTGGTGCTGCTCAAATCCCAGGGTAAAAGAAGTCTTCCAAAAACCGGTCCTTTTTACACATTCCCGGGCCCCGGAACGGAACCCATATTCTATTACCGTTTTTTTTTTAAAAA
>QGVC01000543.1 GCA_003242645.1 Pseudomonadota bacterium | reverse complement strand
AGACCATCTCGCGGCTCTTGCGAGCGCGCTCGCTGGCGGTCTTCACCTTCATGCCCGGCGTTGGCTTGCGGATGCAGGAAGCGGCAAGCACGCGCTCGCCTTCGATCTCCACCATGCACGCCCGGCAGTTGCCGTCAGCGCGGTAGCCCGGCGCCGGGTGCCAGCACAGGTGCGGGATGGTCGTGCCGTACCGCTGCGCGACTTGCCAGATGGTCTCGCCCTCATTGGCCTCGACGAGCTTGCCGTCGAGCTCGAACGTGATCTTCTCGGTCATATCCAACCCCTGGCCCAACCTGTGCCGCTGTTCGTGCGTTTTGCACTCGCGCCGATTTGATCTGGCGCATTCACGAGGCGCCTAATGCGATCGAGGATCTTGCCCGGGACATTCCCCAGGGAGTGATGACGATGACATTGCCATCTACCATAGCTCATGCCGTGCAGCAGACGCAGGAATGGCTGAAAGAGCTGCGCGACAATGGCGGATTGGCGAGCGAGGCCGAAGCTTACGCGGTACTTCGCGCTGTCCTTCACCAGCTGCGCGACCGCTTGACCCTCGCCGAAGCCGTCGATCTCGGCCAGCAGCTTCCGCTCATCATACGCGGAATCTACTACGAGGGCTGGCGGCCGTCGCATGCACCAGAAAAGATCCGCACCAAGCAGAAGTTCCTTGACCAGGTCACGATGCGCCTGCTGCCGCACCAAATTCCGCCCGAGCCGGCGGTCCGCGACGTGTTCGCCCTGTTGGCTCACCACCTCGATCCCGGCGAGATCGCGGACGTGATCGATCAGCTTCCCGCCGAGATCAAGGAGCTGTGGCCCGAAACGGCGCGGACCTTCCGTGCGCGCGGCGGTGGCTGATATGACCGAGGAGGAGATCACTGATCTAACGCGCTCCTGGAAACGCCTGACCTCATCGACCTCAGCCCTTGAGCTCGATTTCGATGAACGCGAACTCGCCCTCGCTCGCGTTGATGACGTTGTGGTGCACGCCGGCTTTTCGAAAATAGGAGACACCCTGTTTCAGATCGGCGTATGTCTCCTCCCCTTCAGGCGAAACCAGCTTCAGCCGTCCATTGCCCGTGGGCACCACGACGTAATCCATCTCGTGCACGTGAAAGCCTGTCTCCGCCCCAGGGGCGAAGCGCCACTCGGTTACGCGCACCCGCTCATTGTCGACCTGCACCGTCGGCAGGGCGCGGGGAGCTGTCATCGAACATCCTCCGGGAAATATTTGAGCACTGATCGCAAGGGATTGGGGGCGGCCTGACCCAGGCCGCAGATGGAGGCGTCTGCCATCACCTGCGCCAGGTCTTCAAGCAGCTCCTTGTCCCAGTGCGGCTCGGACATGAGCTTCACCGCCTTCTCCGTGCCGTTCCGGCACGGGGTGCATTGGCCGCAGCTCTCGTCCCGGAAGAACTTCATGAGGTTGAGGGCCACCGCCTTCATGTCGTCCTTGTCGGACAGGATGACGACGGCGTGACTCCCCACGAAACATCCGTGTTTCTCGAGCTGACCGAAATCGAGCGGAATGTCAGCCATCGAAGCCGGCAAAATGCCCCCAGAGGCTCCGCCCGGCAGATAGCCCTTGAACGTGTGCCCGTCGGCCATCCCACCGCAAAGCTCAATAAGATCCCGAACAGTCGAGCCCGCAGGTGCAAGCACCACGCCGGGATTCTTTACACGTCCGGAAACGGAGTATGAGCGGAAGCCTTTCGCACCATTCTTGCCCTGCGACGCGAACCACTCCGCGCCTTTGGCCAGAATTTGCGGCACCCAGTAAAGCGTCTCGACATTGTTGACGAGCGTCGGCCGCCCGAATATGCCCACTTGCGCGACGTATGGCGGCCGATGCCGCGGCAGACCGCGCTTTCCTTCGATCGACTCGATCATCGCGCTTTCTTCACCGCAGATGTAGGCGCCAGCGCCGCGGCGAATATGGACTTTCGTGTGGCGTGATAGGCCCGCGGCTTCGAGCTTCGGCACCTCGCGTCGCAAAATTTCGAGCACGGCGGGATATTCATCCCGCATGTAGATGAAAACCTCGGATGCCTCGACGGCCCAGGCGCCGATCAGCATGCCTTCCAGGAATTGATGCGGGCGGCGTTCCAGGTAATACCGGTCCTTGAACGTGCCCGGCTCGCCCTCGTCGCCGTTGACCGCCATGAACCGCGGGCCTGGCTCTGCGCGCACGAGGCTCCACTTGCGGCCCGTTGGAAATCCCGCACCGCCGAGCCCGCGCAGGCCGCCATCCGAAAGCGTCGCGATCACATCCTCAACGATGCGCTCGCCTGAAAGACAGGCTTCGAGCACCTTGTAACCGCCCTCGGCGCGATAGGCCTCGAGGTCTTGATAGGCTGGAACAT
>QGVC01000542.1 GCA_003242645.1 Pseudomonadota bacterium | reverse complement strand
CAGTCCCCGCGCCGCGATTCTTATGGCGACGGCGGGCTCGCATCACGGGCGGAAGCAAGGAAGTGCGTTGATGACACACAATAGAGGAAGATCTGATACCATTTCGTGTCGGTAACGTCGGAAATCTGCGGCACTTCCCCACCGAACTGATCGCCAAATGCAATCGTTCTCTGTGTCGAGTCGTTCCCTTTCACGATGATGGTGCGCCACGTCCCTGGCATTCCATCCGTCGGATTGCCGATCTGACAATTATTTTGAACAACGAGCTCGGCGTTGATGAATCCTTTCCAGTTAATATCGACGATTGAATCATACTCCAGAGAGACTGGCGCCAATGCGGCGGTCAGTTTCTCGGCAAGTAAATCCGCCAATTTCTTCAGCGTATAACTGGAAATCTCGTCGATGTGGCTGGCGCGGCTTAGTTCCACGATCTTGTCATGGCACCAGCGCAGGAGCCTCTTGTCGTCTGAAAGCGGTGCTGGCGTAAGAGGAACGTGTCTCATAGGCGCATTCCTGCTGGTGCAACTTCGAGATGCGGGATACCGAGGCGAAAATCTCCGCCAATCTGGTTTGACTCAATCTCCATGCTAAAGAAGCGGCCACACACCCGAAGATTAGCCTCGGGGTCTCCCGGAGCAAGCGTAACGCTTTGCACGTCCAGAATGCCTGGAGAGTTAGGCCAATCCTTCGTGAAAATGGTATATTTGAGGTACCCAGACTGTCGCTCGCAATCTGGAATGAGCCCCATGATGTCGACGTTTCTCTCTCCGCGAGTAAGTGCGTAGAGGCCAAACGTCAACGTTGCCCTTAGTGGTTGACCATCAGCATCAGTGCCGATGTCGTGTTCGTAGATGTAGCCGTCGTGGCTCACCAAAAGGCTTGAGCCAGTTGACGGACGATAAAGAGTGCCAGTGATCCTGTCGAGCGTGCCGATGGTCCAGCTGAAATCATGCAGAGACACATCGACGTAACGGTTCGGCTCGGTCGCGCCTCTCGAGCAATAATGCCAGCGAACCTGATGGTTCCGCTGGTCATAAATGCACCACGTTTTGAGAACTTGCTCTGGGTCAATATCACGAAATACCCAGGCGCGAACATCTTCGGCATTTGGGATCACCTGCACGCCACCAACGTACATGTGAAAGCCTTGCGGGCTCATCCAAAATGCGACACCCGAGGCTTTCGTGAAAGCGTGCTGACCGATCAGGCCGCAACTCGTACCGGCCAGGCGCGAGTCGTAAACGAGATCGGTGCCGGTGTACTGGAACACATACACCCCAATATCGGTCCAGACGAGCGAGACGCCATCCACGAGCGCCACGCCATTCATCAGCCTGGACCCAACCTGCAGCGTGCGAACGTTGGCCGTGTTCGCTGCGGTTGGTGTCCAGTCCGTCGGATCATCCTGATCCGGCCACTGCACCGTCATCGGCGAGGTCGTGCCTAGCATGAAGACGAACCGTTCGCCGGTCACGAACATGGCGCGCGCCGAGGCAGGAGCATTCGTAACGTGCTCTGCGCGATCGTCCGTTTGCTGCTCCCACAGGTACAGCGAACCTCCGCTCGGGCTTGCCATCAGCTCGTTACCGTACTCCTGCAAGCTCCAATAACGGAAGTCGATGTCTATTCCGGTGTCGCGTTCCGTGCCCCACGTGCCTTCGCCCCATGAACCGGCACCCCATCCGTGGCCGGAGGCGGTATCTGGCTGACCGGGGTTGAGTTCATAGTCTGCCCTGACGCTATTGCCACCGCCTGTCGCATTAGCATTGGCCGGAGTCGAATGCTCTATCGTGTAGGTGTCGGCATCGATCACCTCGATGATCTCGTACTCGCCATCGACGGTTATACCGCCCACCGAAACAGCGCCGGAAAACGTGACGAATGCACCGGCGTCAGCTCCATGTTCGACGTGCGTAACCCTAACAATAGTGGAGTCTTCCTCCACCTCGAACGGATCTGCTCCGAGCGACACCCCGGTCGCACGCATCGGCGTGATGTTCTCTAGAGTATCGCCTCCGATGAACGCATAGAGACGACGATTGGTGCCGAAGGCAGCATTGGTGTTGCCGAAACGGTTAGTCCACGACACAGCGCCGCGCGCCCTGCCAAGCATCTGGTCGGGAATGATCTTCTGCCACCCGCGCCATTTCTCTGGCCGGCCACGGATGAAGCGGATCTTGTCGGAATCTGTGTAACGGCCCTTGGCAGCGTTCGGGGAGTCGATTTTGACGATCCCCGGCGGGATGTCGAGCGGTAGCAACGTCATGCGTTGACCCCCGCGAAGATAATCTTGTTGAAGATTATGGTTGGCTGAACGTTATTGTGCGCAGACCCGGAGCCTGCAGAGCCCGTCGTGCCCGAAAC
>QGVC01000541.1 GCA_003242645.1 Pseudomonadota bacterium | reverse complement strand
GAAAAAGCCATGCCGCAGCATGGCGCACTTCCTCCCGGAAAAGCAACATGATCGAGCTCCCAGACTACCGGCAAGAGCTCAGATAACTCCTTCATCCCAATGCCCAGCCAAGACGGTGATACGCAAGGTTTCCCGACCCACTCTGCGGCAGAATTGCTAAAGAGAGTCCTCCTTTAGCAATCAATTTCTTAAGACCCATCTTAATACTCGATTTGAAAACGATTGACAAACCCATCCACCACTTCCCGAAGCGATGGAGCAAGAATGTTCCGTGCCTTTTCGATCATGTAATTAGGGATCTTCTTGTAATATGCTTGAGCAATGCCACCCGTAATGCAGGCAAGTGTATCAGCATCGCCGCCCAGACTGATCGCAAGCCGGATGGCATGCTCAAAATCGGTTGAATCCAGAAATGCAATCATAGCTTCCGGCACCGTGCCTTGGCAGCTCTCATTAAAGTGATAGGCAGGTCGAATGGTGTCACACGTGCGCTCCAGGTCGTAACCGAACGATTGCATCACATAGTGACGAATCTCTTCTTTCGAACTCCCATGACGTGCAAGCCAGATGGCCGCGGCCGTAGCGCAGGCCCCTTTAACCCCTTCAGGATGGTTGTGAGTCACGGCCGCAGATTGAGCCGCCCACTGGAGGGTATCCTCGAGACTCTCGAAGGCCCAGCCGATCGGTGCCACTCGCATCGCCGATCCGTTGCCCCAACTGCCATAGGGCTCAGGGTTACTCGAAATTAGCCAAGCGCGGAAACTCGCTCCATATCCCCCCATCGGCGACGGAAACTGCGCACCGAACTGGCGATATGCCGTCAAAAAATCACCACCGCGCAAGAGCGCGTGAGCGGTCGCCACCAGCATTATCGTGTCATCCGTGAAATCTGACTCGGCTGGAAACAAAGGGACGTTGATATCCTTGTTTCTACGAAACTCGTAACTAGATCCAGAAATATCACCAATGATAGAGCCAAGCATAAAGTTATTATCTAATGTTCAAGAATGAGGTGCCTGCAAAATGCTACCTCGACAATCATGACGAGAGTCACAGGAAGTGAGATTCACTCTGTCCACATTTATCCGACACATCAAAAAAGAATTACTATGTCATTCTTGATTAGTCAAATTAAGGAGTGCGAACTGAAGAGGTCGGAGATTACGAATCATTCATCATTATTTTAGCTGAATCTCAAAGTCTCGCGCTCGAGACCGGACGCGCTCCTTTGTTTCAAGCCGAGATTTGATACCATTTTTTCGGGTTCAACTCGCGGCGTTCCGCGGATTGTTCAATATGGTCTTATTCAAACTGCTACTCCTCTAGAGCTTGAGCCACCCCACGGTTCGATATTCCAACTCCAACCGGTTACTTTGATCTGAAGGGAAACTCGTCAGCAGGATCAAGGGCTAGTTTTGAACGCTTAACGCAGTAATGTGTCATCACCTTCACATAGTGACCAAAATAATGAAATCATGAATCGCTTCCAAGATACCAGAGAGTACTCAAACTTCCTCCTGAGGTAAAATGTGTAGGATAGCCGGGCTAAACCACATAACCTCTGAGAGCTAAAGCCGGGAGTCCCCCAGAATATCCACTCACGCACTTATCTCAGTCAATCCTGTGAAGTACAGAATCAGGAAAAGAGTGACGAAATGTCCTCTTCCAGTCAGACCACAGTAAAGCGAAAGTCCACTCAAAGCACAAAAGTGAACGCATTACAGCGAAGATAGAACTTCATGCCTGGGAGGGGACTTGAACCCCTACGCCTTGCGGCACCAGATCCTAAGTCTGGCGTGTCTGCCATTTCACCACCCAGGCCCGTGTAACCTGTAACGACGGCGCGACCCTATGAAGAAAAGGGCGAGATCGTTGCAGGGTTTTAGCAAAGTGTATAAAGGGAGCGTCAGCGCTTGCAAGCAACGAATACCCAAGGGCTCACTGCCAATGGCACGCGCCGCGCGTGCCGAAGATTTTGGCCATTTTTGGATTTCCGCAACTGAAGATTGCGCGGGAGCGCGGCCTGAGTGTCCCGTGAGAAACCGTGGGCCGGCGGGTGGGGCTTCTGCATCGCTCCGCGCGCGTCGTGGCTCCTACGGGCTGGGGATGATGGCCTCGGCAATGAGGTCGGCGGCGCGTTGGTAGGCGCCTCCTTCGCCCAATCCGGCGATGACCTCGGCCAGGGCCTGTTGCTGAGCTTCGCGCACTGCAGTGTCGCTAATAAGCCGTTCCACTTCGGCGGCGAGGGCATGGGGCGTCGCCTCATGTTGCAGCAGTTCGCGCACGATTTCGCGGCCGGCCAGAATGTTGGCAATGCCAAGGTAGGGCACCTGGATGACAGCCCGGCCCACTTCTTATTTTTTCCA
>QGVC01000540.1 GCA_003242645.1 Pseudomonadota bacterium | reverse complement strand
TACTCGGTGAGCCGGCCGTTTTGGATGACGAAAAGCGGGCGCTGATTTACCGCATGTACGAGATCTATCCCGAGGACCACCCTAAGGCTGGACGGCGGCGGTTCCGGCGTTGTGCGTTGTCGCTCGCGAAGGGGCTTGCGAAAACCGAAATGGTCGCGTGGATTGCAGCGGCGGAACTCGCGCCTGATGCGCCTGTACGGTGTATCGGGTGGGAGAACGGCGAGCCGATCGGCGGCCCCGTGCGCGACCCCTATATCCCGCTCGTGGCCTACACCGAGGAGCAGTCGGACGAGCTTGCGTATGGCGCGCTGAAGGCGATTCTTGAGCGGAGCCCTATTGCCGACCAATTTGACATCGGGCTTGAGCGCATCATGCGCAAAGGCGGCGACGGCAAGGCCGTATCGTTGTCTGGCAGTCCGAATGCTCGTGACGGTGCGCGCACGACGTTCCAGGTTGCGGACGAAACGCACTGGTGGACGCTGCCGAAGCTGAAAGCGGCTCACCAGACGATGCTGGCTAACCTCCCGAAGCGCCGACTGGCGGATGCGTGGGCGATTGAGGTCACGACGGCATTCGAGCCGGGGGCCGGATCGGTTGCCGAAGACACGATGGCGTATGCCCGTGCTTTGCATGAGGGGCGTGCGCATGACGAAAACTTTTTCTTTTTCCATCGGCAGGCTAGCGATGAGCACGACCTAGAGACCGAGGAGGGCGCTCGAGCGGCGGTGATCGAGGCATCTGGCCCGGCGGCATCCTGGCGTGACATTGACGCTATTGTCGGGCTGTGGCGCGACACGACGATTGACCGGAAGTACTGGGAGCGGGTCTGGTGCAACCGTCCGGTGCAGAGCAGTAAGCGCGCATTCGACGTAGAGTCGTTCCGCAAGCTTGAGAAGAAGATCGAAGTCCCGAAGGGCTCGATCATCACGGTCGGTTTCGATGGCGCGCAGACGCGGGACTCCACGGCTATCGTGGCAACGCACGTTGCGACGGGTTTCCAGTGGCTCGTTGGGCTATGGGAGGCGCCTCCTGCGCACGATCCCCGGGCGGCTAACTGGCGGGTTCCCGAGGACGAGGTTGACGCTGCTCTTGCGTCCTTGTTCGAGGAGTACAACGTGTGGCGGCTCTACGCCGACCCGCCGTTCTGGCAGGGGTGGGTGTCGACGTGGATCGGCCGGTACGGCGACGATCGCGTGATTGAGTGGTGGACGAACCGCCGCAAGCAAATGGCGTATGCGCTACAGCGGTACGTCGAAGCGATAGAGCGGGGCGAGATTGGGCACGACGGCAATTCGGATCTCGTCCGGCACGTCGGGAATGCCTATCGGCAGGATCTGTCGTTCCGGGACGAGAACGACCAGCCGTTGTGGCTGATCCGGAAGGACCGGCCCGACTCCCCGTTCAAGATCGACGCGGCGATGGCGGCTGTCCTGTCGTGGGAGGCGCGGGCGGACGCCATAGCTTCGGGCGTGCTCGAGCATCGCGCGGAGTTCCAACGCGAGTGGGTCAAGTACTGGACGACCCCGCCGAAGGGCGGGAATCGGTATGTGATCGTGAACCCCTCGCACGAGCGGAAGAAGTCCGAGTATACCGAGGTCGTCGTGCTGGAGTTGCGCGAGGATGAGAGTTATTACGTCGTGGATCTCGTCCGCGACCGGCTTTCGGCCAGCGAGCGCGCCGACCTGCTATTCGAGCTCCATCGGGAGCACAAGCCGTTGCGGGTGGGGTACGAGGAGCACGGTCTAGAGGCGGACATGCCGCACATCCGCGAGCGTCAGGACCGCGAGAATTACCGTTTCAGCGTGCAGCCCTTGGAGGGCGGGAAGCTGACTGTCGACGACCGGATCCGGCGTCTTGTCCCGCTCTTTCAGGCGGGGCGCGTGGTGCTGCCTGAAAAGCTGACGCGCAAAGTGGGGGATGCGGAATGTGACATGGTGCGAGAGTTTCTGACCGGAGAATACGAGTCGTTCCCGGCGAGTTCCCACAAGGGCTTGCTGGACGCGCTCTCGCGCATCCTGGATATCCATGCGGAATTTCCCGCTGCCGTGCGTCTTACCGCGCCGGCATTTCATCCGAGTGATTGGTGATGGCACGACGACAGCGCAAATCCGACTCCGATCTCGTCAACGAGGCGAGGGAGTTTTTCAGCGAGAGGGAGTCCGCGGAGTCGGAGAACCGGCAGAACATGCTGGACGACCTCAAATTCGCGTTTCTCCCTGGAGCGCAGTGGGACAGCAACGCCAAGATGAGGCGCCAGGGTCGACCGTGCTACTCGTACAACCGAGTCGCCGGGGCGATTAATCAGGTGGTCGGCGATCAGCGCATGGTGCACCCGTCCGCCAAGGTTCGGGCGGTAAACAATCGCGCGAAGGT
>QGVC01000123.1 GCA_003242645.1 Pseudomonadota bacterium | reverse complement strand
GCTAGAAGCGGCCTTCGCTGACCAGATCGATGATCGCGTCAACTTTGCCTAGAGCATTAGCAAGCTTGCGCTTGTCCACTTTCGCCAGCCGGCCAGGATCGACTCGCGACGAGAGGGGCGTTCCTGATTCCGCATCCGCGAGCTGCTGTTTCAGCATGGCCCCCAAAATCACGCGGTGCGCGTCGATTATTTCTTCGATCTCCTGCTCCGATCCAATGCCGCGTGCAGCAACGCCTCTGAGCCTGTCGGGCGTCGAATGAGCGCGCACGTCGTGGCGGATCGAGAGCACCCGCGCCGATGTGAAAATCGGCATCAGGCCTGCCTTCTTGAGATCGATGCGGCCCTTCTCGTCGACACGAATGTTCCCGAAAATCGTAAAAGCCGGCGAGCGTTGCCGCGCAACTTCGGTCATCAGCTTGAGGAAGTCCGGCGCCTCGTGCCCACGCGTATAGGCGTAATTCCAAATCTCTTCAGCCAGCGAAATGTCGCCGTGCACAGCAATGCAATCGAAAAAGATATCTACGTTGAGCAGATCTTCCGGACGTTGGCGGAGCACCCAACCGTCTATGGTGGCTTTCCAATCCGACAGGCTCATGCGCCAGGTCCGGTTCTTGGCCATGACGCCACCCTTGCAGAGCGGTATTCCAACCTCGTGCAGGATCTGACACATCTCGATTCCGAGCGCCTCGAACCAGCGATCCTCTGGCCCCCCTTCCGCGCCCTCTAAGTAGACGATTGCATTGTCCTGGTCGGCGGCCAGCAAGCTTTCGCCACGTCCCGCCGATCCGAGGACTAGTACGGCATAAGGACAGGGAGCCGCGCCGCGACCCTCGGCCATCAGCTTGGCCTCGGCCAGTTCCGCTGCCCGGCTCGTAATACCCCGAATTTCAGAGCTGATGACGGCCGAAATCGTCCGCGGGTCGACGTCCTCGCCTAACAGGCTTCCCGCAACGAGCGGCAGCTTTGCCCAGGCGGCACCGAGCTCGGCTGAATTCGCCGCGCTGGCAACCTCGTCGCCCAGGACAATGGCGTCGGTGGCGCGGTGGCGCAGCAGATTTCGGGTCGTCAGTGCTCCGACGATGTTTCCGTGCGCATCCTTCACCCCGAGGTGGCGAAAGCCGATCCGGTCGAGGCGGCCGATGGCGCGATAAACGAAGGCATCTTCGGGCACGGATTGCAGCGGCTGGCTCATGATCGCTGCCAGCGGTGTCGCAAAAGCAACCTCGCCGTATGTGTCTATAGCGCGCAGCAAGTCGCGCTCCGTTACGATGCCGACCTCGCCGGAGTCGCTGCGGATGTAGACGGAGCTGACCTTTTTCTCGAGCAGCAGCCGAATGCCGTCTTTGACGGTAGTCTGACAATCCGCGAACAACGGCGGGGTGCTCATCACGTCCCGGACGCGGTGGCAAAACGGAAAGCTGTCGAAACCTCCGAGAATTTTGAGAGGCTGCAGGTCTCTTTGCTCATCGGGCACAACCAGGCCGCGACGTGCGAGAGCATCGTTTTCCGCAATTGCTCGGCATGCCGCCTCGGCCTCGGCGAGCGTGCGAATTCCGCGTTCACGGAGGAGCGGGATAAGCGCCAGGAACAGTTGGGCCGTAGTCTCTGCATCTCCCAGAGCCGTGTGGCGGCCGACCATTGGAACGCCCAGCCATTGGCACAGGTGCTCGATGCTGTAATCGGCCAGCGTGGGAGCCGCCAGACGCGCGAGGTTCCGCACACACAAGCTGCGCACAGGTCTCCAAGGCCGCTTCGCGAGGGCATATTCGTGCTTGAGGACCTCGATGTCATAGGCCACCGCATGGCCGATGACGATCGTATCACCAATGAAAGTTTCGATCTCAGAGGCAACCTCGGCGAATGTCGGCGCCTCCTTGACCTCCCCGGACGTAATGCCGTGAACGGCGGAAGCTGTTGCGGGAATGGGCACGCCCGGGTTCACCAGCCGGTCGAGCTTCGCTTCCTCGGCGATCCGGCCATTGACGATGCGCACGGCCCCGATTTGCACCACCCTTGCGGAGCGCGCGTCGAGGCCCGTCGTTTCGAGATCGAGAACGACGCCCGAAAGCGCGACGAGCGGTGTCGCATGATTCGGGGTGGACATTCGGCCTCGCGGTCCGGCTGTTCTCCGGTACTTTGCGCCCAAGCCGCTCCACATTGCCAGCTCAACACACGGTTGTCAGCTGAGCGCATTGCGCCAGAGGCTACGCCTCTGCTTCTATAGCCCGCAAATCCCTAACAACGGCACTGGCTTCTGCGCCTGGTAGCTGGCGACAAGAATTGGGTGGAGATTGCATGTTTCAAAGCTTCGAAGCACCTGCCGAGCTCGAGAGCTCGACCGATCGCATCAATCGTCTCCGCTCTCTGCTTCCGGAGCTTCGCGTCGATGCCGTGCTGGTGCCGCGCGCCGACGAGCATCAGGGGGAATACGTTCCAGCCTCGGCAGAGCGATTGAGATGGCTGACGGGGTTCTCCGGATCGGCCGGGATAGCCGTGATTACGCGGCGTGCAGGCGCACTGTTCGTCGACGGCCGATATACGGTTCAGGCCCGCTCACAGGTTTCGAAGGAGCTGGAAATCCTTCAGATTCCCGAAGCACGCCTGTCCGACTGGCTCCGCGAGAAGCTGAGGCCTGGGGCAGCCGTCGGATTCGATCCGCGTCTCCACACTGTGAGCGAGATCGAGCGGCTCACCGAGGCGTTGGCAGATCGCAAAATCAAGCTCAAGCCGCTGGCGCGAAACCCCGTTGACCGGCTTTGGGGCGCCGAGCGGCCTCCGGCACCCATGGGGAAGGTTCGCCCGCACCCCTTGAAGTACGCCGGCCGCGCGGCCGAGGACAAAATTGCGGAAATTCAGAAAACCCTGAAGGCAGACGGTCAGGACGCCGTGGTGCTGACCCTGCCGGACTCGATTGCCTGGCTGTTCAACATCCGCGGCAGCGACGTGCAGCACAACCCCGTTGCCCTCGCCTTCGCGATCGTGCCTGCGCAGGGAAAGCCGGAGCTCTTCATTGCGCGGGAAAAGCTCGATGCCGACGCCAAGGCCCACCTTACCTTTGCGAAGATCAGCCAGCCGGAGGCGCTAGCCGCCAGGCTTAGCCAGCTCAAGGCGGCGGGGAAGCGTGTTCGCCTCGATCCAAATACCGCCTCGTGGTGGTTTGCGAAGCAGCTCGGCGGGCCACAGCGAATTGCGAGGGCACAGGACCCCTGCATTCTCCCCAAGGCCAAAAAGAACGACGTCGAGATCAAAGGTGCGCGGGCCGCACATCTTCGCGACGGCGCGGCTGTCGTTCGCTTTCTTGCCTGGCTCGACCGCGAGGCACCGAGCGGCCGCCTCGATGAGATCGCTGCCGCCCGCAAGCTCGAAGAATTTCGGGCCGAAACCAATGCCCTGCTGGACATCAGCTTCGACACGATCTCGGCCTCCGGACCGAACGGGGCAATTGTGCACTATCGCGTGACGGAGGCAACGAACCGCCGGCTGAGACCAGGGGAGCTTTATCTCGTCGACTCAGGAGGCCAGTATCTCGATGGCACGACGGACATCACACGCACGATTGCCATTGGCCGCCCATCGGCGGAGATGCGGGATCGTTATACGCTCGTCCTGAAAGGTCATATCGCCATCGCGACCGCCCGCTTTCCAAAGGGGACGCGGGGGATCGACCTCGACGCCTTCGCTCGCCGCGCGCTGTGGGAGAATGGGCTCGATTACGACCACGGAACGGGGCATGGCGTCGGGAGCTATCTTTCCGTGCACGAAGGGCCTCAATCGATCTCTCGACGCGGAATGGCCGTGCTGGAGCCGGGCATGATCATCTCCAACGAGCCCGGCTACTATAAGGAGGGCGCCTATGGGATCCGCCTGGAAAACCTCGTGCTGGTCACCAAGCCCGAAAAGGTGCCAGGCGGCGACCGCGAGATGATGAGCTTCGAGACGTTAACCCTTGCGCCGTTCGACCGTCGTTTGATCAACGTCGATCTGCTCACGCCGGCTGAGATCGCGTGGATCGACGATTACCACGCCCGCGTCCGACAAATGCTGGCTCCGCAGCTCAACGAGGAGGATCGGTCATGGCTGGAAGCCGCGACCGCTCCCTTGCAGTGATTGCGAAAGACTTTCGCTCGCAATGATTTCCGGCCAGCGCTCCCCGGACTAAGCGGCGGAACGCTGCTGGCCGAAATGCGCTGCACGCTGCATGATCGAGAACGTGAGCTGCTCGATCAGTCGTGCAACCTTCCCGTATTGGGCAACAAAAGAGATACGCTGGCCGGTTGGCTCGCGCCAGCTCGCGCATTCCAGCTCTCTGCAGAATGGCAGATACGGCCGCAGAACGCCGAAGCGCGGCGGCATGCGATCGAGCAAACGTTCGATCGATCCGATCTGAGCCAAATGATGCTCGGATGCGTTCTTGTGCCGAATCTTGGAGACTACAGTCCCTAAATGCAGCTCGTCGAAGCCTCGATTTGGTGAGACGCGCTCGACCTCATGGCGCAAATGCTCGATTGCTCCGATCGAAATCTCGTTCGGAAGCGTCGGCACAACGAGAAAATCCGATGCCCGGACAGCACCTTCGGAGAACAGAGTCACGCCCGGCGGGCAATCGACAATGACCAGGTCGAAATGCGCAGTCAGCTGTCGAATTGCGTCAGCAATGAAGCTCGCAGCTTGTTCGTAGGCGTTATGGAGATTGTTCTCCTTTAGGAAATGAGAAAGGATGTCCCGCTCGCTGCGGGGCATTTGCGGGCTGGCCGGGAGGCAACTCAACCGGCCCATAGCCTCCGTCACCGTGAACGGGCTCGGTACGACGTATTTGTGGAGCTCGCAGGGAGTCGAGGTCGAAAGCGCATTGACGATCGCGGCATCTAGCGTCCGCTTTTGCGAAACGAGCGAATTGAACTGCTGGCGGCCGAGGATGGAAATTGACGCGCTGCTTTGAAAATCACAGTCTATAAGAGCAATTTTCTTGTCAAATAGAAAGCAGGTCGCTTCCGATACTGCGATCGCCAGCGTCGTCTTGCCCGTGCCCCCTTTCAGGTTCATGAAGGACATGACGCATGGCGTGAGCGCCAGTTTCGTCATCGCTCCGCTCCCCCAGCGTGATTCTCGTGTGATCTTACTCGGAGCTTGCCGTGGCAAAAGGGCGTGCTCCTCCAAATCGCCCTTCTCCACATATTTTCGGCTCCGTTGCAACCACCAGGAGTGATATTAGAGTCGTTTCGCCCGATTGTGTTGGCGAAACTTTTCAACTCAGAATTTAATCAGAAACGAAGCCGTATGGGCGAGTGAATAAATCATCATACGCGAAATGCATCCCGTGATTCGAAGTACAGGAAATTCGATGACTCAGAACTGAGCCGCTAACCTAGAAACTGGCGCAGGATCACGACGGAGCCGACGCCGATCACAACGACTGGGAGTAGCGGGAGGCGCGATGCGGCCAGCAATGTGAGAAATGCCGCAATCAAATCAGCTGCTCCGCCCTTGCTCAACGATGGCGCTATCACTGCTGTGAGCACGGTAACCGGAAGGGCATCGAGCGCGGCCTGTATTCTTGGCGTCGGCTTGAAGAAGCGAAGCACCCACAGCCCGCCGACACGGGTGGCGTATGTTGCGACGGCCATGGCAAAAATGGCGGCGATATTTGAGGTATCGAGCATTATGGGTGCCGCTGCGCTTGGTGCCGCACCAAGAGGGCGGCGATGATCATCCCCGCGGCGCCGCCGGCGAGCACGTGCCACACACCGCCAAGATGTGCTTCGACAAGAACGGCAGCGATCGCGCTGGCAGCTATGACGAAGCCAGTCGCCGGCCCCCGCCAGAAACCAGCGATGAGACCAAGAAAGATCGCGATGAAGGCGAAGTCGAAGCCCCAGGCTTCAGGATTTTCGATTGCCGGCCCAACGATTGCACCCGCCACTGTGGAGCAAACGAAACTCAAGTAAAGAAATGCAGCTACCCCTGCGTAGAAAGCCGGGTGCAGCCGTCCCGATGCTGCGCGCTGCTCCGCCAGCGCCCAAATCTCGTCGGCCAAGAAGGCCATTCCAACGAGCCGCTGCCACGGCTTGAACGCGCCGAGCTTTCGCGCGAGCGAAGCAGACATCATCAAATGGCGCGCATTGATGGTCAGCGCCGTCAGCCCGAGCAGCACCCAGGGTGCAGGTTCCGTCCAGAGGTCGATGGCGACCAATTGTGCGCTCCCTGCGAACACAAGGCCGCTCATCAAACCCACTTCTAAAGGAGAGAGACCCTTTTGGGCCGCAAGCGCGCCGAGGAGAAGGCCGAATGGGATGACAGCGACAACCGCGGGTATGACAGCCCACGCCCCCTGCCGGAACTCGTCCCAAGCGCCCAACGCAGCTAATCCCGCCCTATGAGCTGCAGCCACTCATCCTCTGTCAGGACGGTAACCCCGAGCTCGCGTGCCTTCGCGAGCTTCGAGCCAGCGTCGGCACCCGCCACCACAAAATCCGTCTTCTTCGAAACCGAGCCAGCCACCCTCGCGCCCATGCGCTCGGCCAGTGCTTTGGCCTCGTTGCGCGTCATGCGCTCCAGAGTCCCCGTGAACACGATGGTCTTGCCCGCGACCGACGACTTTGCGGCCGTCACCCGGGTGTACGGCTGGACGGTCACCTCCTGCAACAGCTCGTCGAGCGCCTTCTTGTTGAGCGGCTCCGAGAAGAAGTCGATCAAGGCGTCGACGACGGTCTCACCGATGCCTTCGATGTTGTCGATCTCGCGATAAGCGTCGCTGCCGTGCCCGCCTTCAATCGCAGCTTCAACGGCCGCACGGAAAGCGTCCCAAGTATGATACGCATTGGCCAGGTCACGCGCCGTCGTTTCGCCGACGTGGCGGATGCCAAGGGCGTAGATGAACCTGTCGAGGGTGATGTTGCGCCGGGCCTCGATCGCTTTGAAAAGGTTCTCTACGGACTTTCGGCCATAGCCCTTCTTATGGATGAGCTTATCGCTCCGCTCCGCCTCGCGCCGTGCCAGCCTGAAAATATCAGATGGCTGCCTGATGCGCCCCTCATCGTAGAAGGCTTCGATCTGCTTTTCCCCGAGCCCTTCGATGTCGAAGGCATCGCGAGAGACGAAGTGCCGAAGCCGCTCCTTCGCTTGCGCCGGGCAAACGAGCCCTCCGGTGCAGCGCCGCACGGCGTCCAGTTCACCGGTGCGTGGATTCATCTCGCGGACGGCATGGCTACCGCAGACCGGGCACTTCGTCGGAAACTCAAAGGGCTTGGCGTCCTTTGGCCGCTTTTCTTTCACCACACCGACGATCTGTGGAATGACGTCCCCGGCGCGCTGCACGATGACCGTATCGCCGATGCGCACGTCCTTGCGCTTGATCTCGTCCTCGTTGTGCAGCGTCGCGTTGGCGACCACGACACCACCAACGGTGACCGGCTCGAGCTTCGCTACCGGGGTCAGCGCACCGGTTCGCCCAACTTGAATCTCGATGTCGCGCAGGATGGTCATCGCCTGCTCCGCGGGGAACTTGTGGGCAATCGCCCAGCGCGGCGACCGCGAGACGTATCCGAGCCTTTCCTGCAGATCGATGCGGTTCACCTTGTAAACGACACCGTCGATGTCGTAGCCCAACGTCGCCCGGTTTTCAGCGAGCTGCCGATAGACGGCCAGCATCTCGTCGACACTGCGGCAGAGCCGGGCTAGTGGGTTCGTCGGGAAGCCCCACCGCCGATACGCCTCGTACACCCCCCATTGCGTTCGAGCCGGAAGGGTCGACGCCTCGCCCCATGCATACGCGAAAAACTTGAGCGGCCGGCTTGCCGTGATTCGAGGATCGAGCTGGCGAAGCGAGCCCGCTGCTGCGTTCCGTGGATTGGCGAACAATCTCTGACCAGCCGCGGCCTGCGCCTCGTTGAGCTTCTGAAAGTCTGCGTGCGACAGGTAGATCTCTCCGCGAACGTCGATGATCTCGGGAAAGTCCTTCGCGGTGATCCTGTGAGGAATGTCTCGGACGGTTCGCACGTTGGCGGTGACGTTCTCGCCCTCGGTCCCGTCGCCTCGTGTTGATGCTTCGACGAGGTAACCGTGCTCGTAGCGGATCGAGATGGACAGGCCGTCAATCTTCGGCTCGGCCGTGAACTCCAGCGTTTCGCTGGCCTTCATGCCCAGAAAGCGGCGCACGCGATCGACGAAGTCGTAGATTTCCGCCTCCGACATGGCGTTGTTGAGCGACAGCATCGGCACGCGGTGCCGCACCTTGCCGAACGCCTCGAGAGGCGGCGCGCCCACCCGGCGTGAAGGACTGTCAGGACGGATAAGGTCGGGAAAGCGAGCCTCGATCTCCGCATTGCGCTGAACCAGCGCGTCATACTCGGCGTCGGAGATTTCGGGCGCCGCGAGCTGATAGTAGAGGCGGTCGTGATAGGCGATTTCGGCCGCGAGCCGGGCGAGTTCCGCCCGCGCTTCCTCCCGAGTGAGTGCCGAGACTGGTTTATGAGCGAGAGCCGAGGTCGTCATGTGGCAGCCGCAGCAGCGTGAGTCAGCGCGCTAGGTGGCACGCTCCCCCAGCTGAATCAAGATTGAGGACCTATCCTGGTTCTACACCGAGTGAATATGCGCCTCTGCCGGCGCCAGAGTTGCCTTAGGATCAACGGGAGCTGACGCGCACCGGACGCTCGGTCAGCAGTCCGTCACGCGAAGGCTCCCTGTCGGCGAACACGCTCGCCAGCGGCACGGCTTCGCCGCGGAACTGCTGCGCCCACAGCAACTGAACGACCTGTGGCTCGGGCCGTAGCCGCATGGGCGGAAGCGCATCGGCTTGGTCCAGAAGCTCAAACGTCTTGGCGACGTCCGGATGCACCATTTGCGCGAGAACCTGATCGTCCGGAGATGGCGTTTCCGCCAAATAAGGAATGATCGGGAACGGCCGGTAGAAAAGCTCTTCGGGGTGCTCATCGTCATATTCGGGCGCCACAGCCCACTCGGTAGGGGGTGGCTCGGTCTCGGTCTTCGCATCCAATTGCCCAGCCGCCCCCCATCCAAATTGTTTGAGCCGCGATTTCGGCTCCGAGTCGGCCTGTGAAGCGAGAGCAGCCAACTGCGCTTCTCCCGCATTTCGTGTAACGGGCAGCGATGTCGTGAGATCTTGCGCCGAGGACGGCGGCTGTTCGGGCC
>QGVC01000122.1 GCA_003242645.1 Pseudomonadota bacterium | reverse complement strand
TGAATCGTCTCGCCAAGCGAGGCTGGATCAAGCCGGAGGTCCGGGACGACCTGGCGCGCAGCTACATTTTTCTGCGCGGGATCGAGCATCGACTGCAGATGGTGGCAGACGAGCAGACGCATTCGCTCCCCGAAAATTCAGACGCGCTCGCAGCATTCGCACGATTTGCGGGCTATGAGTCGGTCTCAGAATTCTCAGCCGAGCTGGTGCCGCGGCTCGAGGCCGTGCAACGGCATTACGCGGCGCTTTTCGAGGACATGCCGGAGCTGACTCGCGGCGGCACAAACATGGTGTTCGCGGGCGAGGCGGATGATCCCCAGACGGTCGAGGCCCTGGCAAAGATGGGCTACTCGCAACCGCACCAGGTGATCGAGACGGTGCGGGGCTGGCATCATGGCCGCTATCCCGCTGTGCGCAGTGCCAAGGCCCGCGAGCGCTTGACGGAGGTGCAGGCGCTGTTGATCGAGGCGCTCGCGGAAACTGCCAATCCCGACAGCGCCTTCGCCAGCTTCGACCGGTTTCTGTCGCAGCTGCCGGCCGGAGTTCAGCTGTTCTCACTGCTCAGGGCCAATCCAAACCTGCTGCGGCTCATCGCGGACATCATGGGCTCGGCTCCGCGGCTAGCGCGCATCCTCAGCCGCCATCGGCGCGTGCTCGACGCGGTGCTCGATCCGCGGTTGATCGGCACTTTGCCGACGCCGGAGGAGCTTGATGCGCTGATCCGGGAGGAGCTGGAAAGCGCCAGCGACTTTCAGGAGGTGCTGGATCGTGCCCGCGTCATCGGGAACGAGCAGATGTTCCTGATCGGCGTGCGCATTCTCTCAGGTATCATCGTTCCCTCGCAGGCCGGCGGCGCCTATGCGTTGCTGGCGGATCACCTTATCCGGGCGCTGCAGCAGGCTGTCGAGCACGACTTCGCCCGTGTGCATGGCCGCGTTCCGGATGGAAAAGCAGCGGTCGTCGCTATGGGCAAGCTCGGTGGACGCGAGATGACAGCCGCCTCGGATCTGGACTTGATACTCATCTACGACTTCGCACCGGGTGCCACCCAATCCGATGGACCTCGCCCGCTTGCACCCAGCCAATATTACACCCGCCTGACGCAAAGGCTGATCAGCGCGCTGTCTTCTCCGACGGCGGAAGGTCAGCTTTACCAAGTTGATATGCGCCTGCGCCCATCAGGCCAAAAGGGTCCGCTCGCCACCCAGCTATCGAGCTTCATCGAGTATCAGACGAACGAGGCGTGGACTTGGGAGCACATGGCCCTCACGCGGGCGCGCGTCATCACCGGGCCACCAGAATTGCGGGCGAGGATCGAGCAAACAATTCGGGATGTTCTGGTGCGCCCACGCGACCGCGCCAAGATTGCCGCTGACGTGCACGACATGCGCCGGAGGATCGCCGCTGAGAAGGGTACGGACGAGATATGGGACCTGAAGTACGTCCGCGGCGGTCTCGTCGACCTCGAGTTCATGGCGCAGTATCTGCAACTCATCCACGCCGCCGAGCATCCTGACGTGCTCGATCAGAACACCGTTCAAGCCCTGCAGAAGCTCGATGGCAAAGGGCTGATCCCGGGCGGTGCCGGAACGATTCTAATCTCCGCGGCTCGTCTCCTCAACGATCTCACGCAGATCGTCAGGCTGTGTGTCGATGGCCCATTCCGCGCCGAGGAAGCTTCCCAGGGGCTCAAGGATCTGCTGGCCCGTGCCGCGGACGCGCCAAGCTTCGACCGTCTGGAGGCGGATCTTCGCCACATACTGGCCGAGACAGCGGCTCAGTTCGATCGTGTGATCTCATGATCAAGAGCGACGGGTTTGCAGCGCCCCACCCGTTCTACAGATGCTGGGTACGAAGACCCGACCTCTTGGAGTTGAGAGCATGAGAAAGAAAACGATCGTACTGATTGCTGGGGTGCTGGTCGCTGCGGGCGGCGCTGCTGCGATTGCGGGTGTCGGGGAACGGCACGGCCGCTTTGGTCATGGACCGGGTGTGGGACCTCACCTTGCCCATTTTGGTGGTCCCGGATTCGGCTTCGGCCGATTCGGCGGGTTGAAAGGTCTGGATGCCGACAATGACGGCGTGATCACGGTTGAGGAGGCGATCGCGGCACGCGCGCCGGTATTCAATCGCATCGATACGAATGGGGACGGTGTGATCGACTCCCAGGAAATCGAGGCGGAAACCAAGCTCAACGTCGATTACTGGACGCAGGCCATGCTGCATCGCCTCGACAAGGATGGCGACGGTAAGATTAGCAAGGACGAGTTTCGCCAAAGCGACCGCCGCTCACGCCGGGCCGAGCGAGCCGACGATGAAGACGATGGTGACCGTCGCCGCGGCTGGCACCGGCACCACCGGCATGGCTGGCATGGTCACTATGGCGGCGAGAAGCGTTTTAGCCGCTGGAGTGAGCGCCGCTCGGCTCGCAGCTTCGAGAAGCTTGATTTGAATTCGGACGGCTTCATCGACGCAAGCGAGATCGAGAGCACCATCAAGCCGGGCGTAACGCGTCGTGTGAACAGGATGGTGCGCCGCTTCGATCAGGATAATGATGGTCGCGTGACCCAGGAGGAGTTCGAGAAGCCGATCCGGGAGCGGTTCGCGAAACGCGACATCAACAAGGACGGCCGGATCACGGAAGATGATCTACCGCCCATGATGCGCGGACGGGGTATTCTGCGCTAAGTAGGCGTTGAACGATGAACGGGGAGGGGCAGTGCCGGAAAGTCCGGTCGAACCAGAGCAGCTTGCAGCCGGGGCCAGATCTGGCGGGAACCCGGCTGCAGGCCCCTCCCCGACGGACGCCGTCCTGGTCCAGCGAGCCGGCCGCGGCGATACCGCCGCATTTGGCGAGCTGGTGCGCCGGCAGCTTCCCGCGGTTCTCGCGATCGCGCGCCGGATGCTCCAGGACGATGCAGAAGCTGAGGATGTCGCCCAGGAGGCGCTCCTGCGCCTCTGGCATATGGCGAAAGAGCTTGAGATTGGAACGGCCGGTGTTCGGCCTTGGCTCCGGCGAGTCGTCTCGAACTTGTGCATCGACCGCATTCGATCCTCGCAGCGTGTCGAGCTAACGGACGATGTGCCGGAAAGCGAAGCCGACCCCGACCAGCTCCGCGAGCTGAGCGAGCAGGATCTTTCAGCGCGGGTGGACAAGGCGCTGAAACTGCTTCCCGAGCGGCAGCGGCTCGCCCTTACGCTGTTCCATTACGAGGGGCTGAGCCACGTCGAGATTGGTGAGATCATGGGTATTTCGAATGAGGCGGTGGAATCTCTCCTGGGGCGAGCGCGTCGGACGCTGAAGGCGGCGCTCAAGGATGAATGGCGGCAGCTGCTCTCTGATGTGTCTTGAGGGGCTGCGGAGGAGAGTTGGGATATGGCAGTCGATAAGGATACGGCTGAATTGGCAGCCTTCGAGGAATTCCTCGAGGTGCATGGCGCTCGTGCGGAACGGTGGCCCGAAGCTGCCCGTGAACGCTTCCGGCCTCTCCTGGAGCGAAACGCGCGAGCGCGGGAGCTGCTGGCCGAAGCTCGCGTTTTGGAGACGCTTCTTGATCGCGCTCCGCTTCCCAGCGCCGATCGAACGGAGGCGCTGGCCAATCGCATCGTGGCCGTGGCGGCTGCTGAGAAGGCCAACCAGCCGAGCACCGGGAATGTGATCGATCTCGCGGCGCGCAGGCAGGCGCGGACGATGCTTATGCCAAGGAGCCGCTGGCAAGTCGCCTCGGCGCTCGCTGCCTCGTTGCTGGTCGGGATCTATCTCGGAGCGTCGCCGCCCGTCACATCCGCGATCGAGACCATCGCCGCTGCCGTGGGGCTCGAGGATGAAGCCGAGGATTCGGATCTGGTGCTGATGTACAGCGCGGTCGCAGACGAAGAGGAGCTGATATGAGCGAGACCATGCGGGCTGGATCCGTGCCGGAGCGCCGGGCCCCGCGCTGGATGTGGATCGCACTCATCGCCTCGCTGGCGGTGAACCTGCTCGTGGTAGGCGCAGTCGTGTCGGCTGCCTGGAACTTGCGCAGCGGTGGATTCGGGCCGCACTGGCGCATCTCGAGCTTTCTCGAGACTTTGCCAGAGGAGCGCTCCAAAGCTCTGCAGAACGTCGTCGCCCGGGCTCGGGAGACATTGCAGCCATTGCGCCAGGAGGTTCGCGAAACGCGGCGTGAGCTGGCGCGCATCTTCGAATCGGAGCCTCTCGACAAGAATGCCCTTTCTGCGGGGCTGACCCGCCTTGTCGAGGCGGAGGTGAAGCTCCGGCAAGCGCATGCCGAGCTGACCACCGACCTGGCAGAGAGCATGACAGCCGAGGAACGCCGGGCTTTTGTGAAGTGGCACGAGGAGCGCCGTCGCCAAAGGTTCCGTTCTGCCGAACGCCGCAACGAGGGCGCTACGAGGAACGCTGATTAGTTCGGCGGGAACGCCCTGAATTCAATTTCTGATCTCGGCTCACAGCCGGCCTGCGGCGCGCCGTTGTTCGTAGGCTTTCAGGTGCGTGAAGCAGATGCGGTGGAGCGTGTCGTCAAGGCCATGAGCCCGGGCCTTGTTCAGCATGAATCCCACGATGTGATCCGCCTCGACTGGGCCCTTCCGCTCGATGTCACGCAACATGGAGGCTTCCATCTGTGAGCCGGTGTCGGAAAACACCGCTCTGAACCTCTCCATGAAAGCCTCCGGCATTGGATAACCTTCTGCGGCGGCAATCTTGGCGTTTTGATCCAGAAGCGCCAGGGTAATGCCAACACCATCCGGCGTTCGCGCGATCTCGCCGATGTTGGCGCGCATCAGCGTGGTCATGCTCGCGAGCGTCGAGAGCATGACGATTTTCTCCCACATCTTCTGAATGATGTCGGGGACGGCAACGGCGTTCACTTTACCGCCGGTCTCGTCAAAGGCGGCCTTCAGAGCTTCGACACGCGGCGTCATTGTGCCGTTCTGCTCGCCGAATGTGATCGTATTCCAGTCGTTGAGGTGTTTCACGAGCCCATCCGGCTGCAGCGTAATGGCGATCTGCGCCATGCCGCCGAGCACGCGCTCCTTCCCGAAGACCTCGTTGAGCCGGTCCAGATGGGACATGCCGTTGAGGAAGGGCACTATGGCCGTGTTCGGCCCAACGGCCGGGCGGATGGACTCGATCGCACTTTCGAGATCGTAAGCCTTGCAGGTCAGCAGCACGTAGTCGGCAGGAGACCGCAGCTCGTCTGCGAGCTTTGCATCGACCTTCACGGAGAAATTGCCGTGCACGCTTTCGACGCGCAGACCGTCCTTTTCCAGCTGAGCCTTTCGGCCGGGCCGCACAACAAAGGTGACATCGGCAGCACCTGCCTCCACGAGGCGTCCGCCGAAGTATCCTCCGATCCCCCCGGCGCCGAGACACACGATGTGCATGAGTACCTCCCGCTCAGCTATCCGCAGCCGATCTTGCTCGGCATATGATCGCAAAACGAGTGGTCAATCGAGCAAAAAAGAAGGGCCTCCGCTATGTGCAGAGGCCCAACTTCGACGATTGAGGCTCGAAAACTCAGCCTTCGAGCGACTGATTGATCCACTCTTCCAGTCGCTTCTTCTGGACGAGCGCGCCTACGTGCTGGTTCGCGACCTTGCCGTCCTTGAAGACCATCAGGGTCGGCATCGCCTGGATGCGATACTGCTGCGTGACGGCAGGGCTCCGGTCAACGTCGACCTTCACCACCTTCACCTTGCCCTTCATTTCCTCGGCGACCTGCTCGAGCGCCGGTGCCATGGCTTTGCACGGCCCACACCACTCGGCGAAGAAGTCGACGACAACAGGCGTGGGTGACTTCAGCACCTCGGCCTCGAAGTCGCTATCGGACACCATCTGCGTCACGGTGCATCTCCCTGCAGCACCCCGACTCGGGGCTAGGATCTTGTGTCGCCCGGAACGTAAGGAGGGGGGTGTCAGGCGTCAAGCTGAACACTGTCACGCCGCCAAAGCATTTCCTCGTGAATGTCGAGGAGATCCGAGGGGATCGGCATGAGCCGCGCTCCGTCTGTCCAAAGGATCGCAGCCCGCACCGGCAATTCGGGGAACACCTCGCGAAGGACGAGCCGGTAGGCGGCGAGCTGCATGAGATAGGCAGCGGGCACGTCCTGTGGCTGCTGCGGTGGCGGCCGGTTCGTCTTGTAGTCGAGCAACAGAACCGCGTCCGGCAGGCGCACGAGCCGGTCGATCTGTCCTGTGATGCGCAGCTCGGGTCGTCGGCCGGTGGGGTCCGGGATGGCCGCAGCGATTGGCACCTCCGCCCGGCTATCAGGGCCGAAAAGCGCGCTGAATTGCGGATCGGTGAGAATTGCCAGCACCTCCTCGACCAAGGCTGCGCGCGCTTCTGCGGGGAGGGCTTGGCCTCGCAGTTCAACGAATTGCTGAGCGGCATCCCGCCAACGCGGCTGCGGCACGTTGGGGAGATGTTCGAGCAAAGCGTGGGTCAGTGTGCCGCGCAGAAAGCGATAGTCCGAGCTCAGGGCCAGCGGCGAGGGGCTGATCTCGCTTTTCCCGAGGCCGACAGCCCCACTTACGACGGGATCACCGATCTCGTCGGCTTGGGGTGGTGTTAGGCGTGAGGGGGCGAGAGGAAATGTGATCGCGGGCTCACGAGGTGCCTTGCGCAAAGCCCATTCCGGCAGCGGCTCCGGTTTCGGCGGGCCAGCGGTCGCGTTGCGCGGTTCCTCCGGCGGGGCGGTCTGCGGGTGCGCATATCTCAAAATCGTTCTGCCATCCGGCGCGGGAATTTCTTCGCAAATCTCCCGAAGCGCATCCTTGATGAGATCGTACCAACAGCCGTTGCCCCTGCCTTTTTTCGTCTCGAAGCCGGCCACGTAGAGGCGGTCGCGGGCGCGGGTCATGGCCACGTACAGCAGCCGATTCCGCTCTTCGGCCTCTTCCGTCGCGACGGCCTGCCGGCCAGTTCGAACTGCAGGGTGGCCACCGGTCTCCTTCACGGGCCACACGTAGAAATCTCCGTATCCCACAGGCGTGGGAACGCCGACCAGGCGCACCAGGGCGTTCGGCTGCCGCCCTGAGTGCACGGAGCATGTGTCGGGCAGGAACACGATCGGGGCTTCGAGGCCCTTCGCGCCGTGCACGGTCATGACGCGCACCTCGTCGCGGCCGTGCTCCTGATCCCGCTTGATTTCGAGCCGCAATTTGCGCAGCCAGACAAGGAAGCCTTGCAGCGACGGCGGATGCCGCTCATCGTATTGGAGGGCAAGGTTCAGGAACTCATCGAGCGGCTCCGCTGCTTCCGGCCCAAGCCGCGCCAGCATGCGGGTCCGCATGCCTTCGTTTTCGAGGATGTTGGCGAAGAACTCATAGGGCGGACGGTAGTCGGCCTCCGCCCGCCAGCGGCGCAGCGTCGAGGCGGCTGGCTCAAGGCGCGGGTTCTCCTTCGCCGCAGCAAGAAGGGCGCTCCAGAGCGAGCCGTTCCGGTTGGGCGCGAAGCTCAGCAGGTCCTCGTCCGTCAGCCCGAAGAGGGGAGATTTCAGCACCGAGGCTAGCGCCAGATCGTCCTCGGGCAGGATGACGAATTCGCCGAGGGCAATCATGTCCTCGACCGCCAGCTGCTCCGTCAGCTGCATGCGGTCGCTGCCGGCAACGGGGATGCCGCGCGCCTTGAGCGCCGCAACCATCGGCGCCGCGAACGGTTTACGCCGGCGCACCAGGATGAGGATGTCGCCGGGTCGGATCGGTCGATTTTCAGACTCCAGCCGCTCCCCCGTGTCGAGCCAGTCCTTGATGGTGTCCGCGATTCGGTTTGCGAGCCGGACAACGGGCGATTGCGTCACCTGATCGTCAAGAGGCGACCAAGCCTCCGCCGGCTGATTCTCCAGCCAAACCTCCGTTGGCCAGATTTCAACGAGTCCCGCGTGTCCGATGCGTCGGGCCTGATGTCGGACCTTTGCGGCGGCCGCGGAAAGTCCCGGCGTGCGTGTCGGGTCGGCGAACACGCGGTCGACACTTTCCAGCACCGCCGCCGTCGAGCGGAAGGAAAGCGTGAGCGGCACCGTTTCCCATTTCAGACGGGCGGCGCGGGCGCGCTCGGCGAACAACTGTCCCGTTTCGGCGAAGAGCTTCGGTGCTGCGCCCTGGAAGCTGTAGATGGACTGCTTCTCGTCGCCCACGGCAAATACCGTGCGCTGGACCTCGTGCGCGCCCCTGCCGGCGAAGAATTCCGCCGCCAAGCTCTTGACGATGGCCCATTGGGACGGGCTCGTGTCCTGCGCTTCATCGACAAGGATGTGCTCAAGGCCATTGTCGAGCTTGTAGAGCACCCACTGGGTCCAGTCGGATTGCCTGAGCAGGCTCTCCGTTCGCGCGATGAGGTCGTCGAAATCGAGCGCAGCGCGGCGCGCTTTCGCTTCGGCATAGCACTGGCTCACGGCATCTGCGAGCCGCCACAAGGCGAGCGTTGCGTTGATGAGCGTGTGGGCGACACGTTCCTCGCAAAGCCTCACGAATTCAGACTGTGCGTTCGTGAGGGTGGCATAGAGACCAGGGTCACGGTCCTGCAACGCCTTGGTCATGAGCCGCGTGCGCGGCGTGCCGCCGGTGGTGAGGAAGTAGGATTTCAGATCCTCGATCCGCAGCTTGGGATCGGTCTTCATCAGGGCCGGTCGCAGAAGGTCCGCACAGCTCGCATCGGATTTGCTGCCGCCCGAAAGGACGTCGACGGCCCGCCTCAGTTCGTCATCCGGCAGTACGGAGGCCAGACGGGCCTCGACTGTGGTGAGGTCCGGGGTGGTGACGCCGATCGCGACGCGATAAAATCCGGCGGCATCCTGAAAGGCATCGCCATCGCGTTCGCCGAGCCGCGAAAGCGCTTCCAGCCACTGCCGCTTGCCGAGCGCGTCCTGTAGCGCCTCGTCGAACCCGTCGTCTGCCGCGTAGGCGATGACGGTGCGGAGCGCGTCGCCGAGTGCGCCAGCATCGGTCGCTGTTGCGGCGACCAACACGTCGTTGATGGACTGGCGCAACAGCTCGCTCGCCGCTTCCTCGTCGAGGACGGTGAATCCGGGCGGAACGCCGGCTTCCAGCGGAAAACGCTGCAGAATGCGCTCGCAGAAAGCATGGATTGTCTGAACCTTGAGTCCACCCGGCGTTTCGACGGCGCGGGCGAAGAGCTGACGGGCGCGGCGCAGCTCTTCCACCGTGGGCT
>QGVC01000539.1 GCA_003242645.1 Pseudomonadota bacterium | reverse complement strand
TGGGTAAAACCGGGATCGCCCGACGGAAGCGCTGCCGCGTGACGACTTCACCTGGCGGCGCTTCCTCGCGTTGCTCACGGGGCTGTCACCCAACAGCGCCTACGTGAACGCCCTGGCGCATGAGCGGCGCGAGCGTGAAAAGGACGGCGGCAAGCGGACGATCACCGACCCCCAGGAGGCGACGCACTATCTCCTTGGGCTGGTCACGAAGAAGGCGGGGTGATTGTGTGGCGGTCCGGGTTGGCGAACTGTATGCACTCCTCAAGGTGGACGACAAGCAATTCCAAAAAGGGCTTCGAGACGCCAAAATCGGCCTCAACGAAGCAGAAAGGGCCGCACGCGAACTCGCTGTCACTCTAAGCCGTCGCCTGGGGCGCGCAATCGCCGCGGTCGGCCTTTCGAAACTCGCCAAGGACGTAATTAGCGTCGGCATTGCTTTCAACAACCTCGCGCAGAAAGCGTCTATTGGCTTTGAGACGATGCTTGGCGGCGCAGATGAAGCGAGGCGGTTTATTGCCGATTTGCGCAAGTTTGCCGCCGAAACTCCGTTTGAATTCGAAGGCCTCATCACCTCGGCGCAAATGATGCTCGCCTTCGGCACGGCTGCGGACGATGTACTGCCCCGCCTGCGGGCCGTGGGCGACGCAGCGGCGGCTATCGGTGCAGGTGCAGAAGGGATTGAACGCGTTACCCGGGCCCTGGGTCAGATGCAAGCCAAAGGCGTCATCTCTGCCGAGGAGATGTTGCAGCTGGCCGAGGCTGGCATCCCAGCGTGGGAGATCCTGGCCGAGAAAATCGGCGTTGACATCCCAACGGCGATGGACATGGTTTCAAGGCGGGCTGTCTCCGCCCAGCAGGGCATTGCGATGCTGGTACAGGGCATTGAGGAGCGCTTCGGCGGCATGATGGAGCGCCAGGCCAGGACATTTGAGGGCTTGAGGGCCAGGATCGTCGATGAGATGCAGCAGGCCGCGGCGCAGGGGGTCGAACCTCTGTTTGCATCGCTCCAGAGCAATATGCAATGGATCATCGACAACATGCCGTTCTTTTCCGAGTCGATCCAAATCGCCCTTGGGGGTATCTCGTCGGTCGCGTCAGCTGTGCTCGACATCATTCGCGAAACGGTGGAGGCCATTCAGGATGTCATCCTGTGGTTGGAGCCGGCGGCAAGGTGGTTTGAGGAAAACGAGACCATTCAGAGGATGACGGATTGGGGGTTCTTCCCGCTGCCGGCGAGGGCGGCACCGATCATTCTCCGACTCGCTGAGGCGATCCGCCAGTCCCGCACTCAGGCGGAGACTGAAGCGGAGCACGTGGGCCGCGCGGCTGCGACGGCGTTCACCGAGGCGTTTGTCGAAGTGGCTGCATCGGGGCCGTCTGAGGCGTTTCTGCGATGGCAAGAAGAAGTCGAGCGCCTCCAGCGCACGTTCGACCTCGACATCCGGCGGACATTCATTCTGAGGGAAGGCCCGTTCGCGGCGTTAGATCAGCCCCAGTTCGTCCGCGCGACCGAACTGGAAGCCGTTATCAATCTAGAGCGAGAGATCGCGGCGCTCCAAGAAGCGATCCAACTCACCGAACGTAGGCTGCGGGATACCAGTCTGACTGAGCAGGAGCAGCAGGAACTCAACGACGCGCTCGAAGCGTACAAGGTCGATCTCATTGTCGCGGGGCACGAACTCACGCTCGCCCGAGAGCAACTCCGGTTGATGCAGCATGCACAGCCATTCGAGCAGATCAGCCGGGAGGCGCAGCTACTCAGCCTCCAATTGCAGGCGGGCGTGCGCGAGGAGGATGAACTGCGCGCGCGGGCGGAAGAACTTTACCAAAGAGTGCTTGCCCTCAATGACGGCACGCAGACATGGCTCAGGACGCTCTTGGAAGTAAAGAATCTCCTTGATTCGCTGAAACCCGAGGAGATCACGCCACTCGAACAAATCCAGCGCGACTTTGGACGTCTGCAACTGCGCGTCGAAGCGGGGCTCACTCCGATTGGCGATGCACTAGCAGAACTCCATAGTCTCCGCGCCTCACTCATCGCGCTCGCGAGCGAATCCGGCGGTCTCGCCAACGCAACCGAAGAGCAACTGAGGCTCTGGAACGCGCTCACACAGGCGATTGAACGCCTCATGGAAGCTGCAAAACCACTACCGGACGCTATCGCCCAAATCGAGGACGAACTCAAACAACGCCTCGGCGTCGGCATGGCTGTGGAGCGGGAGATCGCCCGGGCGACCGGAGCCGATTTTGATCCCCTCGCGTACGAAATGGCCGTGCTAGAGCGCGCCATCCGAGACATGTACGAGGCCACGGGCGCGATTACGCCGGAGATGCGGGAATGGCTTGAGCGCCTGGGGGAGTTGGGGATTCCCCTTAACC
>QGVC01000001.1 GCA_003242645.1 Pseudomonadota bacterium | reverse complement strand
GCCTTTGCTCGTGCCCGCTGCGGCGGAGGCGCTGATCGGCAGCGCGCTTGAGGCTACGGCATTGGCCAAGTTCGAAGAAGCAGTACGTGCTGCATGCCAACCGATCGACGACAAGCGGGGCACGCGCGAGTTTCGGATCAAGGTTGCCGGCGTGATGGCGCGCCGCGCGGCACTGAGGGCTTATGAGCGGGCGAGGTCTCGATAATGGCGAAGCATCACATCGCATTCACCGTCAACGGCGATCCGGTTGAGGCCCTGTGTGAGACAGAAGAGACGCTGCTCGATGTGCTTCGCAACGGGTTGGGCCTCACCGGCACAAAGGAAGGCTGCGGCACTGGCGATTGCGGCGCCTGCAGCGTGATCCTTGACGGTCGCCTTGTCTGCTCCTGCCTCGTCCTCGGCGTCGAAGTGAACGGGAAATCGATCGAGACAATCGAGGGTATGGCACGCGGAGATGAACTGCACCCGCTGCAACGGAAGTTCCTCGAGCATGCCGCGCTTCAATGCGGGATCTGCACTCCGGGATTCCTTGTAGCCGCCAAGGCGCTTCTCGATCGCAATCCCAATCCGACCGAGACCGAGGTGCGTTACTGGCTGGCCGGCAACCTCTGCCGGTGCACCGGCTACGACAAGATCGTGCGTGCCGTGATGGATGCTGCGGCCGAGATGAGGAGGGCCTGAGCCATGCAGGAACGTGTCCAGAATACCGAGGCCGCCGAGTTCAAGATCATCGGTACGCGTCCTATTCGCCCGGACGGTGTGGACAAAGTGACTGGCCGGGCCCGGTTCGGCGCCGATTACAACCTCCCCGGTCAGCTGATCGGAAAGGTGCTGCGCAGCCCGTATCCGCACGCACGCATCAAGCGCATCGACACCTCCAAGGCCGAAAAGCTGCCGGGCGTGAAGGCCATTGTCACCAGTGCGGACTTTCCCGATCAGCCATCGGAATTCGTGCCCGCAGGTGAGCTGCTGGTCAATTACCGCGATCTCGTGCGCAACATCATGGCGCGCGAGAAGGTGCTCTACGAAGGCCACGCAGTCGCCGCTGTTGCGGCCACCAGTGCGAGCATCGCGAAGCAGGCTCTGAAGCTCATCGAAGTCGAATACGAGGTCTTGCCGCACGTCATCGACGTCGATGAGGCCATGCAGCCGAACGCACCGCTGCTGCATGAGGATTTGATCACTTCAGGCGTCAGCCCGGCTCCCAACACGCCCTCCAACATCGCCAAGCGAGTGGAGTTCGGGCGCGGCGACTTGGAGAAGGGCTTCGCCGAGGCCGACGTCATCATCGAGCGGGAGTTCAAGACCAAACCCGTTCATCAAGGCTACATCGAGCCTCACGCTTGCCTCGCCAATGTCTCCGAAGACGGACAGGCGGAGCTGTGGGTGACGACGCAAGGTCATTGGGTTGTGCGCGCCCACTGCGCCCGGCTGCTCGGCTGGGATGTCTCGAAAATTCGCGTGACAGCGACCGAGATTGGCGGCGGGTTCGGCGGCAAGACGGTGGTCTATCTCGAACCAGTGGCCTTGGCGCTGGCTGCAAAGGCCAAGCGGCCGGTGAAGATGGTGATGACGCGGGATGAGGTCTTCCGCGCGACCGGTCCAACCTCCGGCGCCAGCATGAAAGTGAAGATTGGCGCGAAGCGGGACGGTCGGATCACTGCTGCCGAGGCACTCCTCAAGTATCAGGCCGGAGCATTTCAAGGATCGCCAGTCGCTCAGGGGGCGATGTGCGCCTTCGCGCCGTACGACCTCGAGAACTTCAGGAGCGTCGGTTACGACGTCGTGACGAACCGTCCCAAGGTTGCCGCCTATCGTGCACCGGGCGCTCCGATTTCCGAGTTTGCGGTCGAAAGCGTCATCGATGAAGTTGCGAAGGCGATCGGCATGGACCCGATCGACTTCCGGCTCAAGAATGCCGCCAAGGAAGGGACGAGGTCTGCCTACGGGCCGAAGTTTGGGCCGATCGGATTGATCGAGTGCCTGGAAGCCGCGAAAGCCCATCCGCACTGGTCGGCACCGCTTGGGCCGAACCAAGGGCGCGGCTTCGCCGCGGGATTCTGGTTCAATATCGGTGGCGAGACCACCGTCCAGCTTCAGCTCAACGAGGACGGCACTTTCAACCTGGTTGCAGGAACGCCGGACATTGGTGGTCTGCGCGCGTCGCTGTGCATGATGGCCGCCGAGGAGCTCGGCATCGAGCCATCGCGCATTCGCGCTTTGATCGGCGATACGGCGTCTCTCGGCTACAATTTCCTGACCGGCGGCAGCCGATCGACGTTCTCCGGCGGCATGGCGGTTGTGGAAGCTGCGCGGCAAGTAATTGCGCAAGCCTGCGCCCGCGCCGCCAAGCTTTGGGAGCTGCCGGTCGATGCCGTCACGTTCGAGGACGGTAAGGTGAAGCCGGCTGGCGATAATGCGGGCAAGCACGAACCGCTCAGTTTCGCCGATCTCGGACGACTCTCCGGTAAGACTGGCGGGCCGATCGTGGGCAATGCTTCGATCACGGCTCACGGAGCCGCACCGAGCTTCGGCGTTCACATCGCCGACGTGGAGGTGGACCCCGAGACGGGCCGTATCAGCGTTCTCCGCTACACGGTGATCCAGGACGCGGGGCGCGCCATTCATCCAAGCTATGTGGAGGGGCAGTACCAAGGCGGCGCCGCGCAGGGCATCGGGTGGGCCCTCAACGAGGAATACATCTATGGCGAAGACGGACGTTTGCAGAATCCGAGCTTCCTCGACTACCGCATGCCCGTTGCATCGGATCTGCCCATGATCGACACGGTCATCATCGAGGTGCCGAACCCAAGGCATCCCTATGGTGTGCGGGGAGTGGGCGAGACACCGATCGTACCACCTCTGGCAGCCATCGCGAACGCAGTTGAGAACGCCACGGGATTGCGTTTCACGGAACTGCCGATGTCGCCACCGAGGGTGTTGGCAGCTATCGAGGCAGCGCGAGCCCGCGGAGACAAGAATTTGAAGGTCTGATGCATGGCGGCTCACCCACTCCCGTGTGAAACCTCCTCGCAAGGGGCATTGTCAGACGACAGCCATTCGGGTTTCATCCGGCGAAGGCTCAGGCAGTCGGGCAGTGGGGAGGCGCTGGCATGGACCGCAGAACATTTCTGAAAACGACGACCGTGGCGGCCGGCACAGGCCTCGCACTGTCGTCTACCTCCGCACTCGCCCAGGCCGAAGCTGATGCACTGGCGGCGCCAGCGATTTCGCGCGGCACGATCGAGTTGTCGTTTGCGGCAGCGTGGAGGCCAGACGTGCCGGTTTTCGGCGATGCCGCTCACCGCATTCAGCAGAGACTAGGGCAGGTCCTGCACGATCGATATCGGATTGTTCCGGCCGGACCTGGGGATGAGGCAGACCTCCATTTCGGCCCCATTTCCGCGGATCAGCACTCAGCCTTCGCTTTCTTCGCCGGACTGCCGGGATCGCATGGCCTGGAGCCTCACAGTCTCCAAGCCTGGGTCGCTGTCGGCGGCGGCCAGATGCTCTGGGACGATTTGGCGGCGCAGCATGGCTTCAAACCTTTTCTCGCGGGACATACGGGCCCGAACCCCGGGTTGTGGACAAATCGTCCACTGTGGAGTGCCGCCGATTTGTCGGGCGAGCCTATCGTGCTGGCCGGAATGGGCCAACATCTTGCACAAAAGTTCGGATTTCAGGCCCTGAATATCCACCCGCGGGAACTCGGTGGCGCGCTAACGAGCGGGCAGGTTGCTGCGGTGGAATGGGGGAATGCGGTGGCCGCCCTCGTTCTTTGCCTGCCCCAATCAGCAACCCGCTTCTACACCGGCGGCATCCATCGAAATGGCATGGCCTTATCGCTCAATGTGCGTCGCGCCGCCTGGGAGCGCTTGGACACTGCTGCCCGCCTCGCCATAGAGGATTTGTCGGCGCGGGAGTTTTCAGTGGCAGTGGCCGAATCGCTTGCGCATGCACAATTTGCCGCGGAGGCGATTGCCAACATGCCAGATCTGGAGGTCGCCGCCTTTCCTCCATCAATCTCCACAGCAATCGACCAAGCTGTGACGGAACTCATTCACGAGATTGCGACCGGCTCACCGGATGCGGCCCGCATTCGCGACAGCTACTTGGCATTCCGCAGGCATTTGGCTGCTCCCCATCTCTCGAGCTGAGGCATGCGCGCTTACGTTGCAGCGCACACCCATTTGGTTGCACCCAGGTCATTCGCAACCAACATTCTGGAAAGAGAACGCCGGCACCCTGCCAACGTTTGCTGATTCGGCGTTTCTCGCGTATGGATTATGTCAGCAATGCTGACCTAGTCGGACCGGCTCTTTACGCGAGCAGCGTCGAGCCTAATGCCGAGGTGTCCCATGCCGAAGCGCGCCGTCAGTCTGGACGACAAGTTCGACCTCAACGAGCCGCGCCAGATCCTGACAGGTACCCAGGCCATCGTCCGGCTCGCGCTGATGCAACAGGTCCGGGACAAGCAGGCGGGTCTGAACACCGCGGGATACGTCACCGGCTATCGCGGATCCCCGATCGCAGGCCTGGAAGGCGCCTTTCTCCGGGCGCAGCCCATTCTGGCGAAGCACAACATCCTCTTCCATCCTGGCCTCAACGAGGACCTCGCAGCCACTGCGCTTTGGGGATCGCAGCAGGCAGAGCTGCGGGGCGAAGGCAAATACGATGGCGTCTTCGGGATCTGGTACGGCAAGGGGCCTGGCGTCGACCGCACCGGCGACGTCTTCCGCCATGCCAACCATGCCGGCACATCCAAGCACGGCGGCGTGCTAGCGCTGCTCGGCGACGATCACACCTGCGAAAGCTCCACCTCCGCGCACCAGTCCGAGTTCGCGATGGTGGACTACATGATCCCCGTGCTGAACCCAGCTGGCGTACAGGAAATTCTGGATTTCGGTCTGCTGGGCTTCGCGCTGTCGCGGTATGCCGGCGTGTGGGTCGCGCTGAAGTGCGTCAAGGACAACATCGAAAGCACCGCGACGGTCGATGGCCGGATCGATCGGGTGAAGATCGTCATCCCGAGCGAAGATGAGTTCCGGATGCCTCCGGGTGGGCTCAACATCCGACTTAACGACCCGCCCCTGGCGAAGGAAGCGCGGCTGCATGACTTCAAGCGCCCCGCAATGCTGGCATTTGCGCGGGCCAATAAGCTCGACCGCATCATCATGAGCGGCGGCCCGTCGCCAAAGCTGGGCATCATCACCACGGGCAAGAGCTACCTCGACGTCCGCCAGGCCCTCGATGAGCTCGGCATCGACGAAGTGAAGGCCAACCAGTTCGGAATCCGGCTCTACAAGGTCGGAATGGTTTGGCCGCTCGAGCCGCGTGGTGTTGCTGCTTTTGCCGATGGTCTCGAGACGATCATCGTCGTCGAGGAAAAGCGGTCGCTCATTGAGACTCAAGTCAAAGAGCAGCTCTTCGACACGCCGAATCGTCCGCGGGTCATCGGCAAGAAGGATGAAAACGAGCAGTGGCTCTTCCCGGCCAAGGGCGCGCTCGAGCCGACCGACATCGCCATTGCCATCGGTGAGCGGCTTATCCGCCAGAACGTCGGCGGCGAGGCTCTGAAGGCGAAGGTAGCCGAACTGAAGCAGCTCAAGGGCAACCGGCCGGTCGAGCCCGAGATTTTCCTGAGAACCCCATACTTCTGCCCCGGCTGCCCGCACAATTCCTCGACGGTCGTGCCCGAGGGCATGCGCGCCTACGCGGGCATCGGCTGCCATTACATGGTCCAGTGGATGGACCGCTCCACCGAAGGCTTCACGCAGATGGGCGGCGAGGGCGCCAACTGGATCGGCGAGGCGCCCTTCTCAAAGCGCAAGCACGTTTTCCAGAACCTTGGCGACGGCACCTACATTCACTCCGGCAGCCTCGCTATCAGGGCTGCGCTAGCGGCCGGCGTGAACATCACTTTCAAGATCCTCTACAACGACGCCGTCGCCATGACCGGCGGACAGAAGCTCGACGGGGGCATCACAGTACCGCAGATCGCGGCCCAGCTTCTCGCCGAGGGCGTACGCCGCGTAGAGGTCGTAACGGACGAGCCGCGCAAGTACACTGGTGCCAACCGTCTTCCCGCCGGAGTAACCGTCCATCACCGCCGCGATCTTATGGCGGTGCAGAAATCCCTCGCCGAAACCGAAGGTGTTACTGCGCTGATCTACGATCAGACCTGCGCCGCCGAAAAACGCCGCCGCCGGAAGCGCGGCGAGTTCCCTGATCCTGACAAGCGGGTCTTCATCCACCCGGATGTTTGCGAAGGCTGCGGCGACTGCGGAAAGAAATCCAATTGCGTCGCGGTCGTGCCTCTAGATACGCCGTTCGGCCGCAAGCGGGCGATTGATCAGTCCGCGTGCAACAAGGATTTCTCCTGCATCGAGGGCTTCTGTCCCAGCTTCGTAATGCTGCGCGGCGCCAAGGTGAAGGCGTCAAAAAACGCTTCCGGCACTGCCGATCTTGATCAGCTCGCTGCTAATCTCCCTGAGCCTGCGCTTCCAAGCCTCGATGAACCTTACGCGATGCTGGTGACGGGCGTCGGCGGCACAGGCGTCGTCACGATCAGTGCCGTGCTCGGTCAGGCGGCCCATATCGAGGGCAAAGGCTTCGGCAGCATCGACATGACCGGCCTTGCCCAGAAGGGCGGCGCTGTCGCTTGCCACATACGCGTGGCGCGCAACTCTGAGGCCATTCACGCCATCCGCGTCGGTGTGGCCAATGCTGACCTTATCCTTGGCGGCGATCTCGTCGTCACGGCGTCGAACAAGATCCTCGAGACGATCCGACCGGATCACACAGCGGTGGTCGTCTCGACCCACGAGTTGATCACCGGCGAATTCACGAGGAATCCGAAACTCGTAGTGCCGGGGGACCGGCTGTTGCAAGCCATTGCAGATCGGGTGCGCAAAGGGCCGTTTCACACCCTGGATGCGCACGACTACGCGGTGAAACTCTTCGGCGACTCGATTGCCGCCAACATGTTCCTGCTGGGCTATGCGTACCAACTCGGCTTCGTGCCGATTGGGGCTGCCGCCATCGAGCAGGCAATTGAATTGAATGGCGCCGCTGTCGGAATGAATCGCGCGGCGTTCCGCTTCGGTCGCCTCACTGCTCACGACAAGGCAGCCGTTGATCGGGTGGTGAAGCTGCAGGATGAGCACGCGGGCGAGCCTGAGACGCTCGACGAGATCATTGCCCTTCGCGCCCGCCACCTCACCGACTACCAGGACGAGGAGTTGGCGTCGCGGTACCGCTCAAAGGTTGCTTGGATCGCCGGAGTGGAAAAAGCCAAAGCTCCCGGCCGCACCGGATTGGCGCTCGCCGTCGCGCGCGGTTACCATAAGCTATTGGCCTACAAGGACGAATACGAAGTCGCGCGATTGTTTGCCGTCGAAGCATTCCAGCGCGAGATCAATGAGCAGTTCGAAGGTGTGCGGGCGATGGAGTTCTATCTCGCCCCGCCGATTCTCTCCCGTTTCTTCAAGGACAAGACCACGGGCCATCCGCGAAAGATTCGCCTTGGAAGCTGGATGCTTCCCGTGTTTCGGCTGCTGGCCAAGGGCAAGAAGCTCCGCGGAACAAAATGGGATGTGTTCGGCTATTCAGCGGAGCGCAAGCTCGAACGCCAGATGATTGCCGACTATGAGCGGTTGCTGGACGTTATTGCTAGCCGGCTTGACCAAAGCAATTACGAGACAGCCGTAGCTTTGGCCGAGTTGCCTTTAGAAATCAGAGGCTTCGGCCACGTGAAAATGGCGAACTACAAAGCTGCGAAATCCCGCGAGGCCGATCTGCTGCAGGCTTTCCTCAACCCGGCTCCAGTGAAGGTGGCAGCAGAGTAGCTCACGCGAACTCTACGGCAGCGGAAAAATACACATCGGCAGCCGCTTTTCTCTCCCAAGGACATCGGGTGAATATTGGCGCGATAACCCAAGCCTTGGAGATCGCCCGTGCCTCCTCCCAAAACGCCGTTGCTGACGGTCGACTGCGTCGTTCTCAACCCCCGTGGCGAGGTGCTCCTTATTCAGCGCAAGAATGAGCCGTTCAAAGGCCACTTCGCTCTTCCCGGAGGCTTCGTAGACATTGGAGAGACGGTAGAAGACGCCTGCCGGCGGGAGCTGCTGGAGGAAACCGGCGTCAAAGCCGGTCGGCTAAAACTTGTCGGCGTCTACTCGGATCCCAATCGCGATCCCCGCGGTCACACAGCTTCCGTCGTGTTCCTCACACGCGTACGCTCCACTAAGCTGGAGGCGGGGGACGACGCGGCATCCGCCCAGTGGGTTGCAAACTGGCGCAGATTGCCGCTGGCCTTTGATCACGCCAAAATCCTGGCGGATGTGACTCGTATGTCCAAAAGCTGATCGAGTCGCCTCAATATCGCACATCGCGCAGACCACCGCAGGGACATGGCCGGCGTTCTCAGACCCGTAACCGCACTTCTCATAGCCGCGGCCATTCTTCTGATGGGGAACGGTCTGCTCAACGTGCTCATTCCCGTGCGCGCCGACGTCGAGCAGTTCTCCCGGCTCGAAATCGGTCTTCTTGGGTCAGCCTATTATGCCGGCTTGGTTGCGGGTTGTTTTGTGGGTCCCTCAGTGATTGCCCGCGTCGGCCACATCCGCGCTTTCGTCGCGTTCACGGCGATCGTGACGATCACGCCGTTGCTGCACGCTATCCTGACGGAGCCTATTTCGTGGTCCGCTCTCCGGGCCCTCAATGGCCTCTGCTTCGCTGGCCTCTTCATGAGCATCGAGAGTTGGTTGAGCGGTGCATCGACCATCGAAACGCGGGGCCGCGTGCTTGCGTCGTACACGGTCCTGAACCTGACGGTGGTGACGCTGGGCATGCAGTTGATGGCGGTTGGAAGCCCCAGCGATTTCCAGCTCTTCTCGCTGGTCGCAATTCTCTATTCGCTGGCCGCCGTACCTGTTGCACTCACCAGAACAAACGCACCCGTTCCCTCGCGGACCGCCAAGTTGCGGCTGGCCTGGCTCATCGGCGTCTCGCCGGCGGCTGTTGCTGGCTGCTTCTTCAACGGAGTCGTCAACGGCGCATTCTGGGCGCTCGCTCCGCTTTACGGGCGCAGCGCAGGCTTTTCTGTCGCCGAGGTTGCGATGTTCATGGCGTTGGCGGTTCTCGGCGGAGCTGCCAGCCTCTGGCCGATCGGCTACTTGTCTGACCGGGTCGGCCGGCGGCCGTTGTTGGTGATCCTCGGCGCCACCGGGGCGATAGCAGGGATTGGGCTTTACGTGCTGAGCACCAGCAGCCCGATCGCCATCATGCCACTTGCGGTGCTCTGGGGCTGCAGCGCCTTCCCGATCTATACCCTCTGCGTGGCACACGCGAACGATCTGGTGCACAAGAAGCGCGCCATCGAGGTTTCAAGCGGCTTGCTGCTCACCTTTTCGATCGGCGCCGTGCTCGGTCCGCTCGTTGCCGGCTACATCATGAGCGTAGCGGGTCATGGCGCGCTCTTCCTGCACACGGCAGCAGCGCACCTGCTGATCACGCTCATCATGGTGGTCCGGGCCAGACTGCGACCGACATTGCCGGTGGAGCACAAGGAAGTCTTTGTCGCAGTGCCCAAGACCACCCCCCTCGTCTTCGAGCTCGATCCGCGTGCGGAAGGTGCGCCCCCAAGTGCGAGCGACGTCGTACCCGAGCCATCGACGCAAGATTTTGCCGCCCAGCAGCGAGCGTGATCCCGTCCGCCGGGGGATCGACGCGACTTCTAATTGACGCCCTGGCCTTGCCTATCGCGGCCAAAAAGCGTTTTATCCGCCTGCCCTCGGCTGGTGATCTGGAAGTTCTGAACCAAGACGGCAAAGCTCATGGCGATCGAAGGAAATCTCTACGCGGCATTCGAAGAGCGGTTCCGCGCCGCCGGCTCAACTATAGCGTTCTCGATACCGGGTGGCGCCGACGTGACCTATTCCCAGCTGCTCGATGACGTTGCCCGCATGGCGAACGCGCTGACAGCACTTGGCGTCAAGCCGGGCGATCGCGTTCTGGTTCAGGTCGAAAAATCGATTTCTAACGTCCACCTGTATCTTGCTACGCTGAAGATTGGCGCAGTCTATAACCCGCTCAACACAGCCTATACCGCTGCAGAGCTTGACTATTTCATCAGAGACGCCGAGCCAGCCCTCATCGTCGTGCCAGGCGAGAAGCTTCCGCACGTGGAGCCGATTGCTGCTGAGCTAGGCACTGCCAAGATCGCGACAATGGAGGCGGACGGTTCCGGATCGCTGACCGATCTAGCCCGCGGCCAGAGCACAGAGCATCGTACCGTCGAGCGGGATTCGGACGACCTGGCAGCCCTGCTTTACACCTCTGGGACGACGGGGCGCTCCAAGGGCGCCATGATCACCCACCGCAATTTGTCCTCGAATGCAGAGGTCCTGCACGAGTACTGGGGCTTCGAGCCCGGTGACGTGTTGCTCCATGCGCTCCCCATCTTCCACACGCACGGGCTGTTCGTCGCGCTCAATACGACGTTTCTCAACACCTCGCGAGTGATCTGGCTTCCAAAATTCGATCTTGAAGCCGTCATGCGGCACATGCCGGAAGCCACGGTGATGATGGGCGTGCCGACCTTCTACACACGACTTCTCGGTAACCCGGCGTTCGGCAGGGAGCACTGCGCTCGCATGCGGCTGATTATCTCCGGCTCGGCGCCGCTCCTTGCTGAAACTCACAAGGAGTTCGAGGCCCGCACCGGGCACAAGATCCTCGAGCGGTACGGTATGACCGAAGCCGGCATGATCACCTCGAACCCGTACAGGGGCGGCGAGAGGATTGCTGGCACGGTGGGTTATGCTCTGCCCGGGATCTCAGTGCGGGTCGCCTCTCAGGACGGCAAGATTCTTCCTCCAAACGAGGTCGGCGTTCTGGAGGTCAAAGGGCCAAACGTCTTCAAAGGGTACTGGCGCAATCCCGAGAAGACGAAGGAGGAGTTTCGGCCCGACGGCTATTTCATTACCGGCGACCTTGCCACCATGGCAGAGGATGGCCGAGTAACGATTGTGGGCCGCGCGAAAGATCTCATCATTTCCGGCGGGTTCAACGTCTATCCCAAAGAGATCGAGGAAGAGCTGAACGCTCTGCCGGGCGTTAACGAGTCGGCCGTGGTCGGCGTTCCTCATCCGGATTTTGGGGAAGGCGTGATCGCTATCCTGACACCTGAACCCGGAGCCAAGGTTCCCAGCGAAGCCGAAGTCATCTCTGCCCTCTCCAATCGGTTAGCCAAGTTCAAGCTGCCGAAACGGGTTTTCGTGCTAGACGAGCTGCCGCGCAATGCGATGGGGAAGGTGCAAAAAGGCGAGCTCCGAGCCCAATTCGCAAAGACGTTTACGGGATAGCGGAGCTTTTTCGGTCGGGCTGAAAAAATCAAGCTCGCCCTGCCTTTGAGAAACTGACTGATGGAAAGCCGCGATATCTGCGGCTCTCGAACGAACGCTCAACAAAATTGGCCAAGGGAATAGCTTGACCCTTGGCCATCTTTTTCAGGAAGGGATGGCGTTTTTTCGAGACGCCACCGAGTGCCTGCGAATTGAACGCTTACTTTATTGCCTGCGGATTGATCGGCGATCCGGTGCCACCCGTGATGATCAGCGGCGGTCCAACGAAGAAGAACTCGTAAACGCCATCCTGCGCGCAATCCTCAGCAAGCTCCTTCACATAGAAGATTTCTCCCATGCAGAGCCCCATGGCCGGAATGACGACCCAGTGCCAAGGCTGGTTCGCTTCCGTCGTCTCGTTCGGCCGAACCTCCACACCCCACGTGTCGGAGCAGATCGCCGCGATTTCCTTCTCATAGCACCAGTAGCAGTTCTCGAACTTCACGCCGGGCGCATCGCCACCAGCGTAACCGCCCCAGTTGCCCTCCTTGAGGCACCGTTCCATCTGCCCGGTCCGGATGATGACGAAGTCGCCCCGCCGGATCTCAACGCCTTGGGCCTTGGCGCATGCATCGAGCTCGTCGTTCGATATGCCTTCGCCATCCTCCAGCCAATCGACGCCGCGGAAGCGGGCAATATCGAGAAGCACACCGCGCCCAACCATCTTGTCCTTGGAATGCTCGATTCCTAGGACCTTCAGGCCACTCGAGTCGATCAGCCTGGCATCGTGGCCATTATACGCCTTGTCCTCGTAGAAGACGTGGCCGAGAGCATCCCAGTGCGTGGCGCCCTGCACGCAAAGCATGAGGGTGTCGTCGGCGTAGCGGATCTTATTCCAGTCCTGCTGACCGGCTACCGCATCCGTACCCGTCGCCAGCATCTGGTGAATGGGATTGAACCGTCTGCCGAAAAGACCGTTTTGTGGCCCGTTGGAGTCGAGCGGAATTCCAAGTGCGAAAACTTTGCCTTTGCGGACGAGCTTCGCTGCCTCGACGATCATCTCGGGCGTAACGAAGTTAAGCGTGCCGATCTGGTCATCCTTGCCCCAGCGACCCCAATTCGACAGCTTCTTGCTCGCCTCTGCAATGGCTTCTAATCCGACTTTTATGTCCATACTCATCCTCTTTTCTTTTGCGTTGAACGAGATACTTGGTTCAGCCGAAGAGCAGGTTCGGCACGAACAGCGTTAATTGCGGGAACATGATGATCACTGCCAGCATCAGCAGCAGCACTATCAGGAAAGGAGCTGAGCCAGCGTAGATGTCTTCCAGCTTCACGGAATCCGGCAGTGCCGCTTTCATCGCGAAAACCACCATCCCGAACGGCGGCGTCAGCAAACCGAGCTCCACCGTGATGATCACGACGATCCCGAGCCAGATGAGGTCATATCCCAGCGCGCTTGCGACAGGCGCGATGATCGGGACCGTCAACAGCAGAATCGAGACCGAGTCGAGGATCATTCCGAGAATCAATAGTAGGACGATCAGTGCAAGAAATACTACGGCCGGATGCACCTGCAGGTGAATGATCCACTCGGTAAGCTCTGCCGGCAGCCTCGAAAGTGTTAGCATACGGCTGTACATTGAGGCCGCGATCAGCAGGAAAAATATGCTTGCGCTCGCCTTACCCGTTTCGAGCAGCAAGTCAATCATTCCGCGCGTCGAAAACTTTCCCCGGGCAATCAGCAAGCACAAAGCTCCGAACGCGCCCACTGCGCCAGCTTCCGTAGGTGTAAAAAACCCCCCGTAAATCCCGCCCAAAACCAAAGCAATCAAGAGATAAATCGGCCACGGCTTCACAATAGCCAAATACCGATCCCTCGCGGGAACCTCCTGACGTTCGATACCCACTCCTCCAAGCCGCGGCCAGAGCGTGACCATTCCCCAAATGGCGGCCGAGAGGGCGCCGGCCACCAGGAGGCCAGGAACTAAACCCGCCGCGAACAACTTGCCGACCGACTGTTCGGTAAGGACGGCATAGACGATCATAAGAATGGATGGCGGAATCAGCATCCCCAAAAGGGCGCTGGAAGCAACAATGCCCAGGCTAAACCGCCGGTCGTAGTTCAGCCGCTCCATTTCGGGCACTGCCAGTTTGGAGAATACAGCAGCTGACGCTACTGACACTCCAGTGATCGCCGCAAATACGGCATTGGCAACAACAGTCGCGACACCAACGCCCCCGCGCACCCGTCTCAATAACTGTTCAGCCGATGTAAAGAGCTCTCGTGTTGCTCCCGCAGCAGTTGTAAGTAGTCCCATAAATATGAAAAGCGGAATTATGGCGAATACATAATCAGCAATTGCGCTGTATGCTGTCGTTTTAAGGAGATTGGCCCCGACAGTGAGGCGCCCGGTAATGAAATATACACCAGCGAAGCTAGTCAGCATCAGTGCGATGCCGATGTGGAACCCGATGAGGATCAGCGCAAAGAGCGCGGCGATCGAAATCAGGCCAATTACAGTTGGATCCATGGTAGGCGCCTAGTCCTTACATCAATGCGGATTACGCATCTACTTCCACATCATCACGGCCGAGGAGGAGACTGATTGCCTGCCGCGCATACTCAAAGGCCGTCAGCGCCGACCCGCCCACAACGATAGCCCAAATTGGCCACGTCGGAATCCGCACGGGATGCTCGCCTTCAAAGGCACCGATGCGCCAAGACCGCAGCATCTCGGGATAGCTGTAATACGCGATCAGCACCATCAATATTGCGCCCACCGCGCAATTCAGAAAAAGAATAGCACGCCTACCGGTGTCACCCATCATGTCCAGGAGCAGCGTCGAGCGGAGATGCTTGCCCGTCCGCAGCGTATACGCCATCTGCAGCCATACCATGCACACGACGGAAAACTTCGTCAGCTCGGGAATCCCATGTAGGGGGTGGCCAAAGAAAGCCCTTCCCGCCACATCGGCGGTAATTATCACCATGAGAGCAGCAACGAGGATGCTCGCGGCGAGATCCAGCGTCGAAAGCAATCGGTGGTACGGATTCAAGGCAGTTTCTCCCGAGGAAGGCCGCGCCGTCATTGGCGCGGCCATTTATTACCGATCAACGTTCGGCTTCCCAATCTCTCGGGAATTCATGACCGGCTTCTTTGAGGAGCTTTATGTAGTGATAAACGGCTTCTCCGGGCTGGCCCAATTTCTTCATTTCTTCGTAACGCTCTTTCGGAATGTTGGGAAGCTTCGCAGCCCAAGCCTTCTTTTCTTCGAAGGTAAGCTCCTTGATCCGGAGACCCGCCTCCTTCATTTTGGCAAGAGCTTGCTTCTGCCGTTCGGCCGTGAATTCGCCAGCGCGCTTGTTCCACTCGGCGCCGACCTCCAACATGATCTTTTGTACTTCGGGCGGTAGGCTGTCCCAAGTGTCTTTGTTGATCGTCAGCAGCGGCGTTGCGATGGCGCCGAATCCGGTAATGGTGAACTGCTTGGTGACTTCCTCGAGACGGAATGATGTCACGCCGTCCGGAAACATCACCCAGCCGTGATAGACTCCCGTCTGGAATGACGTATAAGCTTCATTGAGATTCGATTGCACCGGCACCACGCCGACCGACTGGACCCACGGGATATTGGGCCCTGCGGCTGCAATTTTCTGGCCCTTGAGATCCTCCACCTTATCCCATTGGAAGGTTGTCACCAGGCCGTAGTTGCTCAGGATGCCGACTCCCACGAAAACCTGGTTGTAACGCTCCTCAAGCATCTGCTTAAGAGCTGGCACTTCCTCATAGGTACGACGATTTAGCTCCGCAGCGAGGATCGGATCTCCAGTACCGAATGGCACGAAGTAGGAGAAGTTTTGAGCCATCAGTTTCGCTGGCTCGAAAGGCGTTTGCAGCTCCCCCATGTCGAGCAAGCCGGATTCCACTGCCTCAAGGCACTCACCGAGCTTACAGACCGAGCCGCCCCACGCTTCCGTCCATTGTATTTCGTAATTTGTCTCGGCCTTTACCCGCTCAGCAAAGCGCGGCATGAAAATCTCACGGATCGTCGTGATCCACGTCGACGCCGCCGGATGCCCGGCGCCAATTCGCAAAGAAATGGTCTCGGCAGCCCCGACCGGCCCTGGTGTTGCCAACAATGCCAAGCCCAGCGCGCCGGCAGCGGCTGCAGCCTTTGCTCTCATGACTTTTCCTCCCTAGTTGACGTTTTCTCGTTTAGAACGCGACCTTATCGGCACCCTTAAGCGCGAGGATTTCCCGTGCTTCGTCAGGCGTTGCAATCTCGATGCCCATATTTTCGAGAATCCCCCGCACCATGCGAACCTGCTCGGCGTTCGATGTCGCGAGCTTGCCGGGACCAGCCCAAAGCGAGTCCTCGAGCCCGACGCGGACGTGAGCCCCCATCGCAGCCGCCATTGCAGCAATGCGCATTTGCGCTGCGCCGGCGCCTAGCACGGACCACTGATAAAGATCGCCGAACAGTCGATCCGCGGTCCGCTTCATATGCATCACGTCTTCTGGATGCGTGCCGATCCCGCCAAGAATGCCGAACACCGACTGGATGAACAGAGGCGGCTTCACCAGGCCACGATCCAGGAAATGCTTGACGTTATAGAGGTGGGCGATGTCGTAGCACTCGAACTCGAAACGCGTATCGTTTCCGTAACAGGTCTTTAGGATGTACTCGATGTCCTGGAAGCTGTTGCGGAAAACGAGGTCGCGCGTTGCCTCAAGGTGCTGTCGCTCCCAATCGAACTTGAAAGTCTTATACCGATTAAGCAGATGATACAGGCCGAAGTTTATGGAGCCCATATTGAGCGAGGCTACTTCCGGCTTGAATTGTGCAGCCGGCTTGACGCGTTCCTCGACCCTCATATAGGGGCTACCGCCTGTCGTAAGATTGATGACGGCATTTGTTTGCTGCTTGATGCGCGGCAGAAAGCGTGCGAACGCCTCAGGGGTCTGATCGGGCTTGCCCGTTTCCGGGTCTCGCGCGTGCAAGTGCAGGATGGCTGCGCCGGCCGCCGCCGCTTCCAGCGCCTGCTCCACGATTTGATCCGGCGTTATAGGAAGATACTCCGACATCGAGGGCGTATGGATCGCGCCCGTAACCGCACACGTGATTATGGCTTTTCGTGCCTTTGCCATCGCCTTGCTCCTAACCGAACTTCCGCTTCCGCAAGACCCCGACGTCCGCTTGCGCTAGTGAGCAATTGTTCACTATTTTACGAAGGTGTCAATCGCCTCTGACGGGATTATTTTCTTTCTCAGCTACGATGGGCCAACGGCGGAGAGTACTTTGACTGAACGGAGCGATATCCCCGCGAAGTTGCAAGAAACGAAGTCTACACCAGTTGATGGGCCTGGGCGCAAGCGCAGCAAACGCATCCGCATGTCGCCCGAGGAACGCGAGCGCATGATCCTCAAAGGGGCGATGCAATTTTTCGCGGAACGCGGGTTCGCCGCTGACACGCGCGAGCTAGCACGCGGGCTCGGCGTCTCTCAATCACTGATCTATAAGTATTTCAGCAACAAGCAGGAGCTGCTGAATAGAGTTTATGAGGAAACGTTCGTATCGCGTTGGAAGGAGAGCTGGGAGCCCCTGCTCCGTGACCGCTCAATTCCCCTGGAGGAGCGACTGCGAAGATTCTATTTGGACTACGCGTCCGTGGTTAACGACAAGATTTGGATTCGGATCGCCTTGAGATCCAGCCTAGCCGGTCACCGTCTGACACGGCGTTACATTATGACCTATATCGATCGACTCTTACAGGTCATCGCGCGTGAGCTGCGCCATGAGCAAGGATTGAGGACATCGGGCCCGCTCAGCGCCCTCGAGCTCGAGCTTGTCTGGCACCTCCATTCAACACTCATCTATTACTTGATCCGCCGCGAGGTGCACGGGGTGCCCGTCTGCGCTGACATTCCAGCCGTCGTGAATACAATCGTGACGAATTTTCTGTACGGCATTCAGAAGAAGCGCACCTAATCGGCCGCTTCCGTAAGCCATCCACGCCACCAATTCCAGAGCCTCAAGACACCCGGTGAGAAACGTTTTTCACGACGGTGTAATAGCTGAGGCCTTCAGTGCCGCCCTCGCGCCCGTAGCCACTTTCCTTCACGCCGCCAAACGGCGTTTCCGCAACCGAAGCAACGAAATGGTTGATCGACAGGTTGCCGGCCTCGATGTTTTCGCTCAGCAAATCCGCATTGCGCGCTGATTGAGTGAACGCATATGCCGCAAGACCGTAGGGAAGCGCGTTGGCTTTCTCGATCGCCTCCTCGATCGACTTTACGGGGTTGACGAGCGCCAGTGGACCGAAGGGCTCCTCGCGCATGGCCCGGGCATCCTCTGGAACCTCCGCCAGAATGGTCAGCGGAAAATAGTATCCTCGATTACCAACCCTACTGCCACCAGTGAGCACCTTTGCTCCGCGTGACTTCGCATCGCGCACGAAATCTATCATGGCATCGAGTCGCCGTTCGTTTGCAAGCGGGCCCATCTCCGTCGCGGGATCCAGGCCGTTCCCAAGCTTTACCTGGGCTGCCTTCTCCACAAATGCATCCAGGAATTGGCGGTAAACCCGCTCGTGAACGAACCAGCGCGTGGGGGAAACACAAACTTGGCCCGCGTTCCGCGACTTGCCTGCCACCGATGCTGCGGCTGCTGCAACGGGATCCGCATCCTCGCAGACAATGACAGGAGCGTGCCCGCCGAGCTCCATAATGGCCGGCTTCATGTGCTGGCCAGCCATAGCGGCGAGATGCTTGCCAACCGCGATCGATCCGGTGAACGTTACAAGCCGAATAGCAGGCTGCGGGATAAGATATTCCGAAATAGCCGCCGGCTTCCCAAAAACGAGATTAAGCACACCCGGCGGCACCCCGGCATCGACAAACGCGCGCGCGAGCTGCACAGCGCCGCCAGGCGTTTCCTCCGATGCTTTAAGAATAATCGAGCATCCCGCAGCAAGCGCTCCACCGACCTTGCGCGCTGGCGAGCTAACCGGGAAATTCCATGGTGAGAAAGCGGCTACGGGACCGATGGGCTGGCGCAGAACAATGTGCCGCATGCCGGGCTCTGCGGGGATAACGCGTCCATACGTCCGCCGACCTTCGTTCGCATCCCACTCAATGATATCCGCTGCGCGCAAGACCTCGAGCCGAGACTGAGCAATCGGCTTACCCTGTTCCAGGGTCATCGTGACCGCGAACTCCTCGACCCGCTCCCGCATCAACGCTGCAGCCTTAGTCAGGATCTCGCAGCGTTTCGCCGGAGAGGTACGCCGCCAGACACGAAACCCTTCGACCGCCGCGGCGAGTGCAGCCTCCAAATCTCGCTGCGACGCGTGTGGGACGGTCCCAAGGATCGACTCATCCGCCGGATTGATTACGGGTTCGCCTTCCCGCTCAATCCACTCTCCGCCGATTAACAACTTGAGTTTCGGATAATCAGCCATGATTTCTCCCGCTCTAGCTCGCGCGTTTTCGCTTCGGACTATCGAAGGATCCGCGCAGTATCTCTCTGGCTTTCAGCATAGCTTGCGGCTGCCCGCCGAAATCCCGCGTCAGGCGCACCGCTGCTTCCATAACTAATTCCGCCATGCGCGCGACGTTTTTGTCATCGAAGCGCTCGCGAGGGCCAGAAACCGAAAGCGCGCCGATTAGATTTCCGTCTGCCCCGAAGACCGGGCACGCCAAACCCGCACAATGCGGATCGCGCTCACCGTAAGAGACAGCAATAAAGCGCTCCCGAATCCGGTCGAACTCCTTACCTTGCTGACCCGAGAATGCCAGGATGACTTTTCCGGCAGCTCCCCGGTCGAGCGGCAGTAGCATCCCTGCGCTCACAGCATCGAGAGTCGAGTGATGGGAGTCCAGGCGAAACAGGCAAAGCCGCTGTTTCGCGTCATGCCGAACGTGAAACGACGGGCTCTCCGTACCTTGTGCAACAAGCTCCCGCAACACGGGCATCACACGATCGTGCAAGCTGCTCGCTCGCTGATAAGCCGCTCCCAGGCGCAACAGCGTAGGACCTAGAAAATAGCGGCCATCTGGGTTTCGCGTGATGTAGCCGTATGCCTGCAGAGATGCGATGAGCCGGAGCAGCGTGCTTTTGTAGAGCCCTGTCTTTTTCGAAAGAGCAGCAAGCGTCAGCGGCTCTGGGTTCTCCTCGAACGCACTAAGAATAGAAAGGGCCCGATCTACTGCAGCAACACCTTGAGTTGGAGTCTCAGCATTCTCAGGCAAGGGTTATGACCCTACTTCTTCCTTCGGACGGTCGACGACCTTAGCAAGCACCGGGAAGTATTGCTTGCCGTAACCGGCTTCAACAGCTTCTCGCATCACTTTTCCCACCAGCTCTGCACCCCGTAGGCGCAGGCCAAGCTCTTCAGCCAGCTCCAATGCGTAGCCCAAGTCTTTAAGCGCATATTCGGTAGAGAATGCTCGTTCCGGATAGACGCCCGGCACCATGGCCTTGAGGCCGTGGTTATTCAGTGCAAAGCTGTTTGCTGATCCTTTCGCAAGCGTCAAGAACAGCTTTTCGGGATCCAGGCCAGAGCGCCTACCAATGGCCAGAGCCTCCGCGAGCGCATTGACCGTTTGAAACAAAACCATGTTGTTGAGGATCTTGACGATCTGACCTGACCCGACATCCCCACAATGTGTGATATCCGTCGCAAAGCAGCTAATCAGCGGTTCGAGGCGACTGTAAACCTCTGGCCGCGCACCAACCATTACGCTCAAAGTTCCAGTTTGCGCGGCAGTGCGAGTACGGGCAATTGGCGCATCCGCGAAATCCGCACCCTTTTTCGCCAATTCCTCAGCTAGCTCCCGGGCCAAGGCGACCGGAGATGTCCCAAGGTCGACATATGTCTGTCCGGTTCGCGCAGCCTCAATGAGACCGCCCTCTCTGAAGACCTGCCTCACGTGCGCGCCGCTCGGAAGACACAGGAAGACGAACTCGGCCTCATTTGCCGCTTCCCGAGCAGACCCCGCAATCTCGGCGCCGGCTTCTTTGATCCGCTTCAAAGGATCTGGAGATAAATCAAATGCAATCACCCGGCGTCCACTCTTCCGAACCAAGTTATGGCAAATGGGCTCACCCATTACGCCCAACCCGATGAACGCGATTGCTCTCCCATTAGCCATGGTCTACCTCATCGACAACCGGGTCACTGGTCATTTGCGCGTTCACAACGCCGTTACATCTTGACCAAGTCGCCATCACCGTCAGTTCACACGCCAAGGTAAGCTCTTTGCACAAATTCGCTGGCCAAGAGCTCCGATCCTGGGCCAGACAGCACAATGCGGCCGCGTTCGAGCACGTAGGCGAAATCGCAGAGTTTGAGAGCCATCCGCGCATTCTGCTCCACCAGCAATATCGAAAGCCCACCCGCGCGGCTAATCTCCGTCACGATCCGTGCAATCTCTTCCACCATTTTCGGGGCGAGGCCGAGGGAGGGCTCGTCGAGAAGAAGGAGCTTCGGCTGCGCCATCAGAGCACGTCCGATGGCCACCATCTGCTGTTCACCCCCCGAAAGCGAGCCAGCAAGCTGTCGCCTGCGCTCCGCAAGGCGTGGAAAATGTCGGAAAATGCGCTCGATGGATTCTTTTATGACGCCTTGATCGCGGACGCAATGCGCGCCGACAAGCAGATTGTCCAGGACAGTCATGCGCGGGAATAGGCGTCGGCCCTCCGGCGACAGCGCAATTCCCATTTCAGCGACCTGGGAAGGACGGAGATGATCTATCCGTTTGCCGCCGAACCGGATTTCCCCCGTTGATACGCGCACAAGATTCGTGATCGCGCGCATCATCGTCGTCTTGCCCGCGCCGTTGGACCCGATCAGCGCCACGACAGACGATTCAGGTACGTCCAGCGAAACGTCGTGCAGCGCACCAACGTGACCGTAGAAAACGGAGACTGACCGAACCTCAAGCGCCGGCATGAGCCTCTTGCCCTAGGTAGGCTTCGATCACCTTTGGATCAGCCCGCACCTCTGAAGGCGTGCCTTCCGCGATTTTTTCACCGCGATCCAGCACGATAATCCTGTCACAAATCCCCATAATGAGCTGCATGTGGTGCTCCACGAGCAGAATTGACAGCCCGCGTTGCCGATGAATCTTCCGGATCAACTCGCCAAACTCGGCTGATTCTTCGGGATTGAGTCCTGCAGCAGGCTCATCGAGCAAGAGCAACTTGGGCTCTGATGCCAGCGCAATAGCAACGCCTACTCGCTTCTGGTGGCCATAAGCGAGGCTACCGGCCAGCTCATTGCGATATTCCTGAAGGCCCAGCTCCTCAAGGATCGCATCGGCTTTACGGATCGCCTCCGCCGTTGCCTCGCGCGTACGCGCCCCGTTTACGAGCCCATCGAAAAACGGGTGAGGTGTTCGAACGAAGGCGCCGCGCAAGACGTTCTCGAGAACGGTCGCGGTTCCAAAAACGGTTGCGGCCTGGAAGGTGCGCCCGATCCCGAGTTTCACAATTTGATTTGGCCGGAGTCCGGAAATCGTTCTCCCTTCGAACACGACCCTTCCCGAAGTCGGCGGAAAGACACCGGCTATGACATTGAAGCATGTCGTCTTGCCGGCACCGTTGGGGCCAATCAGACCTAGAATTTCCCCGCGGTTCACCGAGAACGATACATCTCGCAGCGCTACCAGTCCGCCGAAGCGCCGGGTCACGTTCTCGAGCTGCAGGACTGGCTCGATCATTTGTTCTCGACCCCCGTTGACTTACGCCTGTAAACTCGGATGCCTGCCAACCCTTCCGGCAAGAACCTCAGCGCCAGAATGAGGATGAAACCGAATAGAATGTGCTGCAGAGCAACTGTTGCCCGTAGGAGCTCAGGTAACGGTGTGAGGAAAAGCGCTCCCACGATCGGTCCGGCCAAGCTCTTCCGGCCTCCGACCACCAGCATGATGATGATCGCGATCGAAAAATGCAGGTTGAATGTCTCAGGAGAAATGAACCCTATGTAATGCGCCAGCATTGCGCCGCCCCCGCCGGCGACCGCGCTACCGATGACAAATGCGAGCACTTGAAAACTGCGAGTGTCGATACCCGATCCCTCAGCCAGGGCGGCGTTCTCCTCAATGGCTGCAAACGCGCGGCCAACGGGCGATCGCACAAGCGCGTACGCAAAGACGAACACCAGGGCGGCCGCGATGAGTGCGTAGTAATACGCGCTTGTCTTACTCGCTAGCTCGAAGCCGAGGAAGCTTGCCGGTGGAACGCCGGTGAGCCCATTGGCGCCGCCCGAAATCGCTGGGAAGTCCAGTAGAAGGAGCCGTGTCAGCTCCCCGATCGAAAAGGTCACCAGAACGAAATACACACCGCGGAGCCGCAAAATGATCCAGCCGATTGCCGCCGCGAGCATCCCTGCCACGGCAGCCCCAAGCGCAACGCCGGCCAGATATGGCATCCCCAGCCCCATGACCGCGTGCACCGAGCTATAGGCTCCGATCGCTGCAAAAGCCCCATGCGCGAAGGACAACTGTCCGACCCGGGCGATGATCCCGAGCCCCATAACGAAGATCGCATTGAGGTAGATCAGGACCCCGAGGTGAAGATAAAACGGGTTTTGCGTCAGCAGCGGGACCAAGCCGGCCGCGGCAACCAGCACCAGAACGCTGCCGCTCGACCGTAAATCCCGCGTCGAGCGTAGTTCTGCCGCCTTCGTCGACCCGAGCGCAGAGTGCGTCATGGCTCAGGCCTCTTTCTGACCAAGCAGCCCGCCAGGCCGCACGATCATGACCAGCACAACCAATAAGAACAATAGTATGTCGGCGGTGCTGCCGCTGAAAAATGTACTCGTTACGCTTTCCGTAATACCGAGCAACATGCTCGCCAGCGTCGCGCCCGGAATGCTCCCCAACCCGCCCAGAATTACAACGATGAACGCTTTCAAAAGAGGGGTGGTGCCGATGAATGGGGACACCGAGAAAAGCGGGGCCATAAGCGCACCGGCTACTGCCGCAAGCGCTACCGCTAGACCAAATCCTAACGGATAAATGACATCGGCCCGAATACCGCTAACCTCGGCCATTTCACGATCCTGGACCACGGCTCTGATCGCTCGGCCCGTTCGGGTGTACAGCATGAACACGAGAAAGAGTACAAGAACAATTGCCGAAAGTCCGATAGCGAACAGCCGCGCCGCCGGAAACACAAACGGACCAAGACGAACCACGCCTGACACGACTGAGGGAAGCGACAGCGGATTGGGTCCAAATATCCAGAGAGCGGTGTTTTGGATGATCATCCCGAGCCCGATGGTCGTGATCATACCGTTGAGCTCGTCCGTTCTGAATGGCGCAAGGGCAGCGCGCTCGAGAAATGCACCCAGAGCTAAAGCCGAAATGAAGGCAATCACTGTGGCAGCAATGAAGGGGAGTTCCAGTATGACCACGCAGACGTAAAGAATGAACGCGCCCACCATGTAAAACTCACCGTGGGCAAAATTGACGATCCGCATGATGCCGAAAGCAAGCGTAAAGCCGATCGCCATCAGCAGGTACAGCATGCCAACCACTATGCCGTTGACGACGGCCTGTGCTAGCAACAGCTCCATTCTCATGCGGATCGCCCCTTAACCGCGACTATTCGCAGCCAGCTACAGTGCACCGAGCGATGATGACTTCTTCGCCATTCTTCACCTCAGCGACATAGAATGGCGCATCGACCTGATGATTTATTCCGTAGACTTCCTTCCCTGTCCACCTAAGCTTACCGAGGACGCCGTCGTACTCGTCAATCTCTTCCAGCGCTGCACGCACTTTGTCGGTGTCGTTGACTGTCCCGGCTTTCTGCATGGCGCGGAACAGCATGTGCACACCGTCATAGAAAAACGGGCTAAAGCCGTTCATCGGCTGTTTGTACTTCGTCTCGTAGCGATCGATGTAGCCCTTGAGAGATGCCAGTTGCGGGTCGATCGGCGTGTGGACGATCAGGCCCTCAGCGGCGTCTTTCCCGGCGACGTTCACGATCTCCTGTGTTGCCGGGCCGCCCGTGCGGATGATCAGACCGGTGTACCCGATCTCACGTGCTTGCTTCACGATGAGACCCGCTGTCGTTGGCGAGTTCCCGTCGAGCTCGATCGCATCTACGCCGCTCGCCATGATCCGTGTCAACAACGGAACGAAGTCGACTCGATCCCGCTCAAAAAACTCTTTGCTCGAAAGCTCCGCGCCAGCTCTTGCATAGGCCGCCTCGACATCTTTGGCGATCTGCTCACCCGTTTCGTCCTTCGGGAACAAACCACCGACTTTCTTGACGCCTCTCGTCTTCACGACCCAGTTGATCTGCGGCTGGGACATCTCCCCGGTCGTGATATTCGGCCGGAATGTAAACGGTTTGTCGGCGCCCAGGGCCTTGGCCGTAAAACCAAGGGTGAGGACGATCACCTTGTTCTTTTCCGTAATGGGCTGTATCGCCAGCACAGGCGCCGACCCGACCGGACCGACAATGTATTTGATGTGATCTTCGAAGACGAGACGGTTGGCGGCGGTTACCGCTTCATTTGCCTGATATTTGTCATCGTAAGGGACGACGGTCACGCGGTACTTCTTCCCTCCGACCTCAAGACCGCCCTTCTCGTTGACATCTTCGGCCGCAAGCTCCGCGGCCCGCATCATGCCTTCTCCCCAAGCCGCCCCCGGTCCGGAAAGCGTCACGAGCGCGCCAATCTTCAGCTCCTCTTGAGCTGAAGCAGATGTCGCCGCCATGCTCGCCAGAACGGCTGCCGCCGCTCCCACCCGCCAATTCACGCCTTTCATGGGTTCCTCCTTACAATTTTCATTTTGCTGCCGGCTGGTTCTTTTCCGTTTCACCTCTGATGCGATCGAGGATCGGAAGAATGTATTTTCGGAATTTCTCGGGGTTCTCGCTCATTGGAAAGTGACCGAGCTCCTTCATGATGATCACTTCTGCGCCGGGAATGGACTCGGCGGTTCGGAGCGTATCCTCTGGAGTGCAGGAAAAATCGTACTCCCCAGTGAGCAGGTATAACGGGCAGACCGAGGTGTCGATCTTGCCTATTTTCGGTCTGAGATCTCCATCGACGCGATAGAAATAGAGGTCGCCCTTAAAGACGCCAGGACCACTCTGTTTGTACATCCAAAGCGTCTCATGTCGCCGAGCGGGCGGGCTTTGTGGCGCAATCAAACCGGAAACAAGAGCAGCGCAGACTTCTCCGCCGTGTACATCAGGCCGGTTCAGCCAAGCCGTATCGTACCAAGGTGTTTGAAAGTCAGCTGCTTCGAGGCCAATCAGAGCACGAAACATGCTCGCGTGCTCGATTGCGAGATTTAGGACGATACGGCCGCCGATCGAACAGCCCATGACGACAGGGCGCTCGAGCTTCAGAGCGTGGCAGAACGCGACAACCATTTCCGTGTAAGCGGCGGTTGTCAGCTTGTATTCCTCGTTTTCCCAGCCTTCCGGCGGCAAAGACTTTCCGTGCCAAGGCATATCGAAGGCGAGAACGCGATAATGGCGCGTAATCGCTTCATCGACCATTATGTGCCGGAACTGGCGTCCATCGGCGCCAGCCGTGTGCAGGCACACCAGTGGAATACCCTCGCCTGCTTCTTCGAAATAAATGCGATTTCGCCGCCCGCTCAGCTCAAGGGTCAAATAGCGGCCAATGATAGGCTCGAGTTCGCTCATTTTTCCGCTGAGATTGCAAGTCGGCGCGGCAGCGCCAGCAGATCCTTTACGTATTGAAGATTGGCCATGAGGGGTTGCAAATCGCCCTCGATTCGCGCCACACCCCGCTTAGTGAGGGCGAAAATATCGTGCCAACCAGGCTCGGGAATTGGCTTCCAGAAACGGAGCCATGCTTCCTCTGTAGCAGAAATAGAAAACTGGCAGGACCGCATGAGAAACGGCCCCCGTTCCAGTTTCGTGAGGCGCCCTCGAAGTATCTCCAGGTCAAAAGGTATCGAGCCTATGCCCACGCGAAAACAGGCAGAAAACCAAGCTCCGCGACGATGCAAGTCCTCGACCATGAGGGTTGGCAGTTTCTCGAACGTCGCGGCGAGGTCTTCCGCTTTTAGTGTAATATTTCCAAATGGTTCTTGGCTGGGCGCCAACGCGACCCCTCCCGTTCTGCTGTACAGAATGGCGTTCTATTTGTAGCAAGGTCTCGCGGAGGAGACAAGCGCTTCGCGCACACAGACTAATCATCATGCGTAACGGATCAGCATTGCGAGGAGTCCGGCTTCTGATGTCACAAGAATGCGGGAGGGGATGACCGACTTCCTCTGAATCGAGAGGAAAGGAAAAACGAAAGGCGCCGGCAATGTCCGCCGGCGCCTTACTCAGCGACGTTCTTAACCGCCGAATTGCGCTCTCTTTCGTTTGATCTGTATCAAATCCGCGCGGCTCAGCCCTTTAGCCGTAGGTCCGTTCGTCGGCAATAATCTTGCCATCGTTGGGCAAGCTGCCTGGCGGAGTCAGCTCGACTGTGCCCCTCAGCTTCGTTATCTGCTGGAGGGTTTCGGCTACACGAGCGGCCAGCGCCGGATCTTGAGTGGCTGCTTCTGCCTTCAGCGTCATTGTGTCCTGCTCGCCGCTGCGACCGACGACCAGCCGCACACGGCCGAGCTCCGGGTGCCGCTTCGCTACCGCGACCACCTGGCTCGGGTGAACGAACATGCCTTTGACCTTGGTGGTTTGATCGGCGCGCCCAAGCCAACCCCTGATCCGCATATTCGTGCGGCCGCACGGACTGACTCCCTCCATAACGGCTGAGAGATCACCCGTGGCCAAGCGGATCATCGGGTAGTCGCGGTTGAAGCACGTGACCACCACTTCGCCCACCTCACCCGGTGGCAGCGGATCCCCCGTACCCGGCTGGACAATTTCGACAATAACGCCTTCCTCAACGATCATTCCCTCGAGAGCCCAGCTCTCGTAAGCAATCACACCAACGTCTGCCGTCGCATAAACCTGGTATACGGAGATGCCGCGCTCCTTGTATTCCTGCCGCAGCGATGGATAAAGCGCGCCACCGGACACGACGGCCTTTTGGAAGGAATTGATTTCCCGTCCTGCATCCCTAGCCTTGTCGAGCAGGATCTTGAGATAGTCCGGCACTCCGACATAGGCCGTCGGTTTGAGCCTTGTGATGGCTTCAATCTGCTGCTCGGTGTTTCCCGGACCAGCTGCGATCACGGTGCAGCCCAATGCCCGCGCCCCAGCGTCCATGATCCAGGCGCCGGGGGTCAAGTGGTAGGAAAACGTATTGTGAACGATGTCACCCTTACGGAATCCGGCCGCGAAGAGCGCGCGAGCCGAGCGCCACCAATCCGTGCCGAACCCTTCCGGCTCGAAGATCGGGCCTGGTGACATGTAGATGCGGGCCATCTCCGATGGAGCCGCGGTGGCGAAACCGCCGAACGGCAGCTGCGCTGCCTGAAGCTCGGGGAGGGACGACTTGCGCAGGATCGGAACGGTGGCCAGCGCTTCGCGGCTGGTGATGGCCATCGGATCAACATCGGCAAGATGCCGGGCCCACCCAGGCGACAGGTCCTTCGCACGCTGGATTAGGCTCGGCAAGAGATTGAACAGAGCAATCTCCCGCTGCTCTGGGTCGCGGGTCTCGAGCTGATCGAAGTGCGCAGACGTCATGATCTCCTCGGAAGGTGGGAATCACAGGCAAACGAATTATCCCATCCGGCGAGCGAGAATGTGTTGCGGCAGATCACCAGACCTGCCATTTCACAAAGCTACGCTGCTAAAGTTATCAATAGCACGCCACCGATCAAGCAAGCCAACGCTTCCGCCTTTTGTAGGATTTCGCCTCGCGGAAGCTCCTGCGATGACCGCCCCCGATGCCGAGGTAGAACTCCTTCACATCTTCGTTCTCGCGCAGCTCCTCCGCCTTGCCATCGAGCACGATCCGTCCACTTTCAAGAATGTAGCCGTATGTAGCGTATTTCAGCGCGATGTTCGTATTTTGCTCGGCGAGCAAGAAACTGACACCCTCTCGCTCGTTCAGATTTCGAACGATCTCGAAAATTTCTTCCACGATTTGGGGTGCAAGACCCATAGAGGGCTCGTCGAGAAGGATCATCTTAGGCCGAGACATCAGAGCGCGGCCGATCGCCGTCATCTGCTGCTCACCGCCGGAGGTATAGCCGGCGATGCTGTTCCGGCGCTCTTTCAACCGCGGGAAATAGGTATAGACCTTCTCCAGGTCCTCGGCGATGGCTCCGCTGCCATCGCGGCGGGTGAACGCTCCCGTCAGCAAGTTCTCTTCCACCGTGAGGTGCCCGAAGCAGTGGCGGCCCTCCATCACCTGGATGCAGCCGCGCCGGACAAGATCGTTGGGGGTAAGGCCGTCGACCCGCTCGCCGCGGAATTCGATCGTCCCTTTTGTGACCTCGCCACGCTCGGAGCGGATGAGGTTCGATATTGCCTTCAGAGTCGTCGATTTGCCCGCCCCGTTGGCACCTAGAAGAGCGACAATCCCACCCTCCGGCACGTTCAACGACACGCCCTTCAATACGAGAATGACGTGATCGTAGATCACCTCGATGTTGTTGACGGAAAGGATCGGGGCAGGAGATGTCATATGTCCACCAAAGCGAACAGAAAACCGAAGGGTGGCGAATAGGGACGCCTCGTTCAGAGAATGACGTCCCTATTCCCTCAATTAACTATCCGCTCCTCTTAGCTCTCTTTCGAGCATTCACGCGGCGTAATGCCTTTTTCTTTGGCGTAAGCCGCGGCGGTCTCCTTGACCAACGGAGCTAGGATCGAGTCATCGGCTTCGTACCAGTCGGAGATTACATTCCACTGCTTCCCATCCCACTGGTGGACGCGTGAAAAGCGCGCGCCTTCGTGATCCTCACACGAGAACTTCAACGGCCGCATCATGCCTTCGAAGCCGAGCTCCTTTAAGCGCTCCTCGGTCAAATTGAGGTTCTCGAAGCCCCAGCGAATTTGCTCACCGGTGAGCGGCTTCTTACCGAACTTTTCTTGCGCGGTGCGGATCGCCTCTACGCCAATCATGGAGTCGATCACACCCCGGTTATATAGGACATGTCCAATGTCCTCGGGCCGAGCCATACCCAACCCCTTGGCGTAGACGTACTTCTCGATTTCAGCATGAACTGGAAACTTGCCAGCCCCATGCTGCAGCATCAGAGCTTTGTAGCCTTTCGCTTGATCGCCAGCGGGCATCACATCCGGCTCCGCGCCGGACCACCAGGCGCCGATGATCTTGTCACGCGGATAAGCAACGGCGGCAGCCTCCTTGATGGCAGTCGAGTTCATCACGCCCCAGCCCCACAGTATCACGTAGTCGGGGCGGTTCTGGCGAACCTGTAACCATTGGGACTTTTGCTCGACACCCGGGTGCGTGACAGGAATCAACAGAAGCTGAAAACCGTTCAGCTGCGAGCGCTTCTGCAGAAGCGGAATCGGCTCCTTGCCGTACGGGCTATCGTGGTAAACAAGAGCGATCTTTTTGCCCTTGAGCTTATCCATGCCGCCCAGCTCGTGGGCGATATGCTGGATGGCCACATCGGCGGCAGTCCAGTACGTGCCAAGGGCGATGAAATTCCAAGTAAATACCGATCCATCGCGGCTATCGGAGCGACCGTATCCCGTCGTCAGCAGCGGGATTTTGTCACCCGGCGCCTTTTCCGTCAGCGCGAAGGTAATGCCCGTCGAAAGAGGTGAGAAGTAAGCAGCACCCGTTGGACCTTTATTCTTGAGACGCTCGTAGCACTCCACGCCTTTGTCCGTGGCGTAACCCGTCTCGCACTCCTCCATAATGATCTTGACGCCGTTGATACCGCCATCTCGCTCATTAATCAGGTTGAGATAATCAGCGGCGCCGTTGGCAAATGGAATGCCGTTGGGTGCGTATGGACCTGTACGGTAGACGAGCCTCGGGATGAACTGCTCATTCTGTGCTTCTGCCGGAACGGCTGCCGCCGCAGCTACCACGGCAGCCGCTGCCAAAGCCCAACTCTTGCGAGCCATACTTCTTCTCCTCCTTGGTTTGGCCCGGAGTAACCGGACCCCTCCATGCGGGCCTTGTTGTTCTTCAGGCTCCGGCCTGCCGCTCCGCCCTGCAGGCCTCGCCCTTTTCTCGAGCCGCCCTAATAGGGGAACGGCCAGAGTCTCAGTTTCTCCTTCGCGATAGCCCACAGCCGGGCGAACCCATGTGGCTCCACGATCAGAAGAAAACAAATCAGCGCACCGGTGATGATGAACACGAGGTGCGACACGGTCTCAACGGACAAGGGAACACCCATCGCGTGGGGCACCTGATCCAGAAAAATGGGTAGGATGAGAATGAACGCCGCTCCCAAAAAACAGCCTAGGATCGAGCCCAAACCACCGATGATCACCATAAACAGCAGCTGGAAGGAGCGGTCGATATTGAATGTGAGCGGCTCCCAAGAGCCTAGGTGTACAAAGGCCCACAAGGCCCCGGCCACCCCGATGATGAAGGACGAAATAGCAAAGGCCGATAGCTTCGCGTAAAGCGGCCGAATGCCCATCAGCTCCGCGGCAATATCCATATCGCGGATCGCCATCCATTGGCGCCCGATATTCCCGCGCGTCAAGTTCTTAGCGACGACAGCGAAAACCGTGACGAATATGAGCGCCAGCATGTACCGCTCTGCCGGCGTATTCACGACCCAGCCGAAAAAGTTGAGCTCCGGGGCATTCACAGAGCCAGACGGCGTGTAGTTCGTGAACCACGGCACGCGCAGGAAAAGCCAATCGAAGAAGAACTGCGCGGCAAGGGTCGCGACCGCGAGATATAGACCTTTGATTCTTAGGCTCGGAGCTCCGAACAAGATACCGACGAGCGCCGCCATGCCACCGCCGAGCAGGATGGAAACGAGCAGCGGCAGCTCAGGAATGCGTAAGGAAAAATTATAGGCCGCATAGGCGCCGATAGCCATGAAGGCGCCGCCACCGAGAGATATCTGTCCGCAATATCCTGTGAGGATGTTCAGCCCTATTGCGGCCAGGGACAGGATCAGAAACGGAATCAGGATAGCCTTGAAGATGTAGTCGTGTCCAAACGGGCCAATTTCAAAGTACGCCAAGAGCGGAACGCCGATGAACGCAAACGCCAAGAGCACGCCGAACGCGATCCGATCTTGTCGGATCGGGAATATAGCCATGTCGGCGGCGTAGCTCGATTTGAATTGTCCGGCTTCGCGATAAAGCACGACGCCCCTACCTCCCCTAAATCCGTTCTATGATGCGCTCGCCAAACAGCCCCTGCGGCCTTACCAACAACACAAGGAGAGCGAGAACATATGCAAACCAATACTCGATGCCGCCGCCGATAAGCGGACCGAGATAGATCTCAGCCAGCTTCTCGCCCGCACCAATGATGAGCCCGCCGACGATGGCACCGGGAATAGATGTAAAACCGCCAATGATCAGAACAGGCAGGGCCTTGAGGGCCAGAAAAGTGATCGAGAACTGAACGCCGAGCTTCGTTCCCCAAACGGTTGCAGCAACTAGCGCCACGAGACCGGCAGCGAGCCAAACAACGAACCAGATCCAGCTGATCGGAATACCGACTGACTGCGCGGCTGCGTGATCGTCAGCCACAGCGCGAAGGGCGCGGCCCGTTTTTGTCCATTGGAAGAACACGGCGAGCGCCACCACCAGCACGCCGGCAATGACTCCACCCCACACGTCAAGCTTGCTGATCAAAAGCCCGCCCGGGAAAACCTCTTCGAGCACGATCCAGGCGTCTGTCGGATAGAGCTGGAGCGGGTAGACGTCAGAGCCGAACAGCATCTGCGCCGCACCTTCGATGATGAAGGTCGCGCCGATGGTCGACATGAAAAGCGTGAGCTCGTTTTGGTTCACAAGCGGGCCGAGGACGTAGCGCTCAATAAGCCAGGCAGTGATCGCCATGATTGCGCCGGCAAAAAGTAGAGCGCCAACAACGGCGATTTCAAACTGCAGGCCTTTCGCTGTGAGCAGATCGAGGGATCGGACAAGCGCAAGGCCGGCAAGCAGCACCATCGCGCCTTGCGCAAAATTGAAGACGCCTGAGGCTTTGAAAATCAAGACGAAGCCGAGTGCAACCAGCGAGTAGAGCATGCCGGACAGCAGCCCGCCGATTAACACCTCGACAAATGGACCTAGCCCTTCCACTCAATTCCCCCACGATTGCTCAATTTGGGACGCGCCAATCTGCTGAGATTCCGCCGAGAAAACAGGAGAGATGGATCCGCGTCTGTTTGCGTGAAACAGCATTCAGTGGGCCACACCGAGGTAGGCGTCTATGACCTTCTGGTCGTTTTGAACCTCTTCCGGCGTGCCGTCGGCAATCTTCACACCGTAGTCCAACACAACCACGCGATCCGAAATATCCATCACAACTCCCATGTCATGCTCGATCAGCGCGATTGTCGTTCCAAACTGATCGTTAACATCGAGGATGAAGCGGCACATGTCCTGCTTCTCTTCGAGATTCATGCCCGCCATCGGTTCGTCCAGCAGCAAAAGCTCCGGCTCCATCGCGAGCGCCCGCCCGAGCTCGACGCGCTTTTGCAGACCGTATGGCAGCTTACCTACGGGCGTTTTTCGGATGTGCTCGATCTCAAGGAAATCGATGATGCGCTCAACGACCTCCCGGTGGCGGATCTCCTCCTTCTGCGACCATCCCCAATAGACGGCCTGGCCGAGAAGGCCGGTTCGCATTTTCAGCGTCCGCCCCGTCATGATGTTGTCGAGCGTCGACATGCCTTTGAACAAGGCGACGTTCTGGAAGGTGCGGGCGATACCCTGGCTAGCGGCGATGTACGGCCGCATTTGCCTACGGCGTTGGCCCTTGAACGTGATCGTACCCTCTTGCGGATGGTAGAAACCGTTGATGACGTTGAGCATCGACGTCTTGCCAGCGCCATTCGGGCCGATAATGGCGCGGATCTCGCCCTTCCGAATGTCGAAAGAGACATTTCGGATTGCCGTCACACCGCCGAACCGGAGTGAAACATTTTCGACGGAGAGCAGAACCTCGCGCTCCATCGAACGCGGCGGCGCGGAGGGCCGCTCGAGAACTTGGGAAGCAACTGCTGTCACTCAGCCGCCTCCTTGAGGGCCGGAACGGCCGGTTCATGGAGTTTCATGTCCACAATCCTGACGTTGCCCTCAATCATACCCTTGCGACCATCTTCGAAAGTGACCTCCATTCGGATGTGGCACTCCTTTGAGCCGTCATAGAGCGCGCGAATCAACGGGGCGTAGCGTTCCGCGATAAAGCTACGACGGACTTTCTGAGTGCGGGTCAGCTCGCCGTCATCAGCATCGAGCTCTTTCGGCAGAACGAGGAAACGCCGAATCTGCGAGCTGGCCATTTTTGGCTCTTTCGCCAGCGCGGCATTCACTTCATTTACGCGCCGTTCGATCATCGCGTAGACCTCGGGGTGCGCCGCCAGCTCCTGATAGCTCGCGTAAACGACGTTGTTTCGCTCAGCCCAGCTACCGACGGAAACCAGATCGATATTGACAAATGCCGTTACGAAATCGCGCCCATGACCGAAGGCCACTGCCTCCTTGATCTCGGGAAAGAACTTCAGCTTGTTCTCGAGATACTTGGGCGCGAACAGTGAACCGTCCTTCAGCCGTCCGACATCCTTGGCACGATCAATAATCACAAGGTGGCCGCGGCTATCGATAAAGCCGGCATCACCGCTGCGGACCCAGCCATCCGGCGTCTTTGCCTGGGCGGTCGCCTCTTCATTCTTGAAATAGCGCTGGAATACGCCTGGGCTGCGATAGAGGACCTCACCGTTGTCGAGGATCTTGATCTCCACGTCTGGCGCGGGCGGGCCAACCGTATCGGCGTAAATTTCGCCGTCCGGCTGCATGGTGACGTAAACGGTTGCTTCCGTCTGCCCGTATAGCTGCTTCAGATTGATTCCGAGCGACCGATAAAACTTGAAGATCTCAGGCCCGATTGCCTCGCCGGCCGTGTATCCGATCCTGAGCCGGCTCAATCCGAGCCGATTGCGCAGCGGTCCGTAAACGAGCTTGTCACCAATCCAGTAGAGCACTCGATCCTTAAACGGAACGGGCTTGCCCTCCAGGATGGGCTCTCCGCACCGGCGCGCGACCTCCATGAACCGGTCGAACATCCACCGCTTGAGCCGGCCGGCATCCTCCATCCGAACGAAAATGTCGGTCAGACCCGCTTCGAACCGGCGGGGCGGTCCAAAGAAGAATGTCGGCCCGATCTCCCGGCGGTCCTCGACGATCGTCTCCAGACTTTCCGGGCACGAAACGCAGAACCCAGCAGCGTAAGCCTGGGCGTAGGAGAAGATGTGATCGCCCACCCAGGCCATCGGGAGGTAGGCAATGATCTCTTCTTTCTCAGTGAGATTATCGAAGGCGTTCGCGTTGATTGCCGTGCGGATCAGGTTCTCGTGGCTGAGGACGACGCCCTTCGGGTTACCGGTTGTGCCCGACGTGTAGAGGATGACGCTGTCGTCGCTGCCTTTACCCTTGGCAATCTCGTCAAGCCACCACTGGGCCGTGCCTGGATTCGATTTCAGCTCCTCGCGCCCAAGCTTCTGCACGTGGGCGAACGAGTGTAGCCGCGTATGGTCATACTTATTCAGACCACGCGGATCCTCGTAGATGATGTGGCGCAGAGTCGGGAGCTGATCCGACAAGGATAGAATCTTATCGACCTGCTCCTGGTTCTCGACGACGGCGAACGTGATGCCGGCGTGGCTCAGGACGAAGGCCATCTCGGCCGCCACCGAGTCCTGATATACGGGAACCGGGATGGCGCCGATGCTCTGAGCCGCTGCGAAAGTCCAGTAAAGCTGCGGCCGGTTGTCGCCGATGATGGCGACGGTCTCACCCCGCTTCAGGCCGAGCATATAGAGGCCGATGGCAAAGGCCTGGATCTCGTCGCACGTCTGCGACCAGGTCCAGGTCTGCCAGATCCCAAGATCCTTTTCCCGATAGGCTGGGCGAGAGGCGTACTTTACTGAATTCCGAAGCAAAAGCTTCGGCATAGTGTCGTACTCGCCTAGCGACGCGAGAGACGCGCTCGTCCCCTTCACGTGAGCATACCCTCCCTAAACACCAGCAGTTGTTCTTGTATCTGCTGCCGGTAAGTATCTGGCTGCCAGTAAATATTGGCGCGGCTCAGGATGCAAGCGCGGCTTTCGAATAGGCTGACGAAGAGTTGCCGCGGGGCTTATGGTTGGGTAGGACATCCCGGATCAGGGAGGAGCATGCGGCGACAACCGGCTGGATTATCAGCCGCGCCGCTCCTAGGATGCCGGCCAAACAAACACTTTCCGGCACCGGAGACGAGGACAATGGCGGAAGAGCTCTATCACTTCATCGGTGGAAAGAGGGTCAAGGGAACGAGCGGACGGTATGGCGACGTCTACTGGCCGATGACGGGCGAGGTGGCGGCCCGCGTGCCACTTGCGTCGAGGGAGGAGGTTCGCGCCGCGGTCGAGAATGCCAAGGCGGCCCAGCCGGCCTGGGCAGCGACCAACCCGCAGCGCCGCGCCCGTGTGCTGATGAAGTTCATCGAGCTCGTGGCCCGTGACAACGACAAGATTGCCGACAAGCTGGCCCGCGAGCATGGAAAGACGATCGCTGACGCCCGGGGTGACATCCAGCGCGGCATCGAGGTGGTCGAGTTCGCGATTGGCATTCCCCACCTCATGAAGGGCGAGTTCACGGAAGGTGCCGGGCCGGGGATCGACATCTACTCCATGCGCCAGCCGCTGGGCGTCGTGGCTGGCATTACGCCGTTCAACTTCCCGGCCATGATCCCGATGTGGAAGTTTGCGCCGGCGATCGCCTGCGGCAACGCATTCATTCTGAAGCCCTCGGAGCGCGACCCCTCCGTGCCGCTGATGCTGGCCGAGCTGATGATGGAGGCTGGCCTGCCGCCAGGCATCCTCAACGTCGTCAATGGCGACAAGGAGGCTGTTGACGCGATCCTCGACGATCCGGACATCATGGCGGTGGGCTTTGTCGGCTCCACGAAAATTGCGGAGTACGTCTACGCCCGCGGTTGCGCGGCTGGTAAGCGGGTCCAGTGCTTCGGCGGCGCCAAGAACCACATGATCATCATGCCGGACGCCGATATGGACCAGGCCGTCAACGCGCTCATCGGGGCAGGCTACGGCTCTGCCGGCGAGCGTTGCATGGCCGTTTCGGTCGCCGTCCCCGTCGGCCAGAAGACCGCGGACCTGCTGGTCGAGCGGCTTATTCCGCGAGTCGAGAATCTTAAGATCGGCCCCTCCACGTCGGAGGATGCCGACTTCGGTCCACTCGTTACGAAGGAGCACCTCCAGCGGGTCAAGGATTACGTCGCTCTCGGCGTCGAGGAAGGCGCCAAGCTGTTGGTGGATGGCCGCAACTTCAAGCTGCAGGGCTACGAGAACGGCTTCTACATGGGCGGCTGCCTCTTCGACGAGGTGACGCCGAACATGCGGATCTATAAGGAGGAGATCTTCGGGCCGGTTCTCTCGGTGGTACGCGCGAAGAACTACGAGGAGGCACTGAGGCTTCCTTCCGAGCACGAGTACGGCAACGGCGTTGCCATCTTCACACGCGACGGTGACACGGCGCGCGACTTCGCAAGCAAGGTGAACGTCGGCATGGTTGGGATCAACGTCCCGATCCCAGTGCCCCTTGCCTACTACACCTTCGGCGGCTGGAAGCGCTCAGCGTTCGGCGACCTCAACCAGCACGGCCCGGATAGCATTCGCTTCTATACCAAAACCAAGACCGTCACCTCCCGCTGGCCCTCGGGCGTGAAGGAGGGTGCGGAGTTCGTGATGCCGATAATGAAATAAACACGGCGGCATCTGAGCCGCGTAAGGCTTCACCGGACGCGAGCCGCCACTCGGCGGCTCGTGGCATTTCAGTGTCTTGGAGCTTTTCTAGCTTTTTCGTTCCGCTAATGCCGCCGTGATCTCGTCTTGAATGTCGAGGGCGGCTTTCCTTCGATCCGGCGCCGAGAGAATTGGCCTTCCGACAACGAGATGATTGGCCCCCGCCAGAATGGCTTCCCGCGGAGTCATTGCGCGCGCCTGATCGTTAGCCGCACTCCCGCTCGGACGAATTCCCGGCGTAACGATGATGAACGATTCGTCGGTCGCCTCCCGTATGGCGCGCGCCTCCAAGCCGGAAGCAACCACACCGTCGATTCCCACACCGTAAGCCATCCTCGCCCGCCGTAGGGCGAGATCATGGGGGCTCTCTGATATTCCCTGCTCCGCCAAATCCTCCTCAGTGAGATTCGTGAGAACCGTCACACCAAGGAGCTTGAGCGCGCTCGACCCCTTACCTTCCTGCGCAGCCTGCAGCGTCTTCCGATCGACAGCATGAATGGTTAGGAAATTGACGCCCAACTTGGCCACGTTCCGCACGGCTTTCTCGACGGTATTGCCAATGTCGAGAAACTTCATGTCCAAGAATACGAGCTTGCCGTCGTCGCGCAGCTCTCGCGCCAGGCGTAAGCCGCCGTTGAAAAGCAGCTCGAGACCAATTTTGTAGAAAGCAACGGCGTCGCCGAGCTCGCCAACAATTGCAGCCGCCTCGTCATAGGAGGGAACATCGAGCGCTACGATCAGAGCACGGGAGACATCAACGTCTGCGTCACGGTCCTGCATAAACGTCCCTTCCTATGCCTCTTGCCATCGCTGTTTTGCTGCGCTGCAAAGTTCGGCCGCTCTAACACGGTGCCGGGACGCTCACAAGGCGCGCCCGAGCGTGTGAGCTAGGCCCCATGCAAAACCTTGGCGGCCCGCGCAAGTTTGCCGACGATGCTCTTCAGCTGCTCTTGTAAGGCCTTGTCCTTCAAATGCCCCTTCTCATCGAAGGCGTCAGCCGCGTAGGGCACGGAGAGCTGGTCCGGCAGCACCAGGGCCTGCAGGCCAACGGACAGGACCTGCCGTAGGGCAAGCAACGCCCGTACACCGCCGAACCGTCCTGGCGAGGCGGAAACGATCGCAAAGACGCGTGTCTTGAAGACCTGGAGCGGCGGCTCCCCCTCAAATCGCACCCGCGAAACCCAGTCGAGGGTATTCTTGAGAAGCGGGGTGATCGAAGCGTTGTACTCCGGCGCCGCGATCAGGATGCCATCGTGAACCTCCATGAGCGCACGCAGCTTGCGCGCGTTCTCGGGCACGCCATCCCCGCGTTCCAAGTCACCGTCGTACAAGGGCATCGGATAATCGCCGAGATCGGCAAAGGTCGCCGCGATGCCGTTCGCTTCTGCGATTTGGGCTGCAAGCCGAGCCAGCTTCTTGTTGTGGGAGCCTTCGCGGGCGGAGCCTGCAAAGAATAAGAGCTTCTGCCTATGGGGCATACGTCCGGGGCCCGTCGCTGTCGGTGACCCTACGGATTATCCATGCCCGGTCCGGCCTGTCGAGGCCCCTAGCGTCCTAAGAGTGCCAAGCCACCTCGTTCGCAGAATCAGCTACGCGGAGGCCTGCGTTCGAGCCTCGCCCCCATTTTGGGGCTTCAGGCTTTCCAGAGCGATCACACAATCCTGGCCGGCGAGGCTCTGAAGCTTGCTCTTCATCCGCAGCAACATCTGGAGCAGCTGCTTCCGCTCGGGAATCGACATATCAGCGAGAGCCTCATCGACCGTGCTTTCCGCGACAGGCCAAATAGATGCATAAACGCGGTTCGCACGTGGCGTAAGGAAGATGCGCTTAACCCGGCGATCCTTCTTGTCTGGTCGCCTTTCGATCCACTTCTTGGCCTCGAGCCGATCGAGAAGACGGCATGCCGTAGCTTTTTCGATCTCGAGAAGCTCGGCTACCTCTGACTGGCTGAGGCCAGGACGGCGATGAAGCCGTGTAACAGCCAGCCACTGAGCTCGTGTGAGACCCAATTTGCGCACGCGCCGGTCGCAGACCGTGCGCAGGAGACGCGCTATATCGGCGATGATGTAGCCGATATCCGCCTGATCATTAAAGGACATGGAAATAAGTCCGCTCGCCCGCTATCCCAAAATTGCAAGACCGATGTTACGCCTTTCGAACACGAATCGAAATACTGGCAATACGGATTATCAGCGTGCAGATTGTGGATAGCACAGCTTTAGAGCGAAGTTGCTCACCGTTTCGCCACACCCGATCGGTGAATTTACGCGATATCGAGCCTGACCGGAATACCCGCCCCTGCCATGTACCGCTTGGCTTCCCCGATGGTGTAGGTCCCGAAGTGGAAAATCGAAGCCGCCAGGACCGCGCTCGCGTGCCCTAGCTTCACGCCCTCCACGAGATGGTCCAGGGTTCCGACGCCGCCCGACGCGATCACCGGAACACTGACCGAATCAGCCACGGCCCGGGTCAGCTCCACATCGAAGCCGCTCTTCGTGCCGTCGCGATCCATGGAGGTGAGAAGGATTTCTCCGGCGCCAAGCTCCACCACCTCCTGAGCATATTCGACCGCATCGATCCCCGTCGGATTGCGGCCCCCGTGCGTAAAGATCTCCCAGCGATTCGCCTCGCCCGGCTGTGAGACCTTCTTTGCATCGATCGCGACAACGATGCACTGTGCGCCGAACTTCTCGGAGGCCTCGCGCACCAGCTGCCGGTTTTTCACGGCGGCCGTGTTGATCGACACCTTGTCCGCGCCGGCTTCCAGCAGGCGGCGGATGTCTTCCACCGTCCGAACGCCCCCACCGTCCGGCCATGCCATAACGAACCGCCTTCCCGTCCCCTGCCCGTTGCCGACAGAGAAAACAGGGTTTCCCTACCCTTA
>QGVC01000121.1 GCA_003242645.1 Pseudomonadota bacterium | reverse complement strand
GCCCCCGCCGCTGCGAGACGAGACCGTTGATCTTCGAGGTCGCCTCTGAAGGAACGGTGATCTCCACCGCCATGATCGGCTCAAGCAACACGGGGCTGCACTTCGGCATGCCTTCCGCCATCGCGATGCGGCCAGCCTGGCGGAATGCCATGTCGGACGAGTCGACGGTGTGATAGCTGCCGTCGATCAGGGTCACAGCCACGTCGACCACTGGGAAGCCGAGCGGTCCCTGGTTGAGATAGTCCCGAACGCCGATTTCCACGGAGGGAATGAACTGGCGAGGCACCACGCCGCCGGTGATCGTCTCGGAGAACTGGAAGCCCGTGCCGCGAGGCAACGGCTTGATCTCGAGCACGACGTCGCCGAATTGGCCGTGTCCGCCGGTTTGCTTCTTGTGGCGGCCGCGGACAGTCGTGCCCTTGCGGATCGTCTCCTTGTAGGGAACGAGCCGCCGCTGCTTCTCGACAGCGACACCGTACTTCCGGTTGAGCCGCTCGAGGGCGACCCGAAGATGCATCTCGCCCTGTCCGAGGAGGACGAGCTGATGCGTATCCGCGTTCTGCTCTACCGAGAGTGAGGCGTCCTCCTCGATCAGCTTGCCGAGTGCGGTCGAGAGCTTCACCTCGTCCTTCCGATCCTTCAGGGCCAGCGCCACTCCGTAGACTGGCTGCGGAGGCGGGGGCGTTTCGATCTGCGGGGCGCCGTTCTTGTCGATGCTGATCGTGTCGCCGGTCTTGATGTGATCGAGCCGGGCGAGCGCCACGGTATCACCAGCCTTGGCGCTCTCGCGCTTCCGCGTCTCTTGCCCGAGGAGCGAGAATATCCCGCCCACGCGATCCTCGCCGTCTGGGCCTGTCACCGTACCGCCGTCGCGGATTTCGCCTGTGAGGACGCGTGTTAAGGACAGCTTGCCGCCGTGGGCCGTGTGGACGCTCTTGAAGACGTAAGCGGCGGACGGTGCGTCCCCAACTCCGAGCCGCGCGGCTGTGGCCTCCACAAATGGAGCCTCATGGCGAAGCGCTTTCAGCAGCCGGAAAATGCCATTGCCCCGCTCAGCCGATCCGAGGAAGACAGGGCAGATCAGTCCTTCGCGCAGCTCTTTCGCGAGATCGTCGAAAACCTTGTCCCGCGGCGGTTGCATGTCGGAAAGGAGCTGCTCCATCAGCTCGTCATCGTAGTCCGCCAGCTGCTCGAGCATGTGGAAGCGGGCCTCCTTCTGCCGCTCGAGGAGGCCTTCAGGCATGTCAACGACCTCCGATGGCGCGTGCTCGCGATAGACGAAGGCGCGCTCGAGCGCGAGGTCCACGAAACCGGTTGCGATGCCATTCTCCCAAATCGGGATCTGCCGCAGAACGAGCGGTTTGGCGCTAGCTGGCTGGAGAACTGGGAGAATCTCGCGGACGCCCGTATCGAAAGTGTCGATTTTGTTCAGGAACAGCATATGCGGAATGCCGCGATCCTCGAGTTGCTTGAGAATGAGCTGGAGCGCCGGGACGCGCTTTGGATCGGGCTCGCAAACGACGACAGCTGCGTCGCAGGCTGTCAGCGCCGCCGTGCTTTCGTGCTGAAATTCGATAGAGCCCGGACAATCGATGAACGTGAAATGATCGCCCAGGTACTCGACATCGGCGACGTTAAGCTCGACGCTCATGCCGTGGGCTCGGGCTTCCGGGCTGCTATCGCCCACGGTTGAGCCTTCCGTTACGCGGCCTTGTCGGGAAATGGTGCCGGTTCGAGCAAGGATGGCCTCAAGCAGCGTGGTCTTACCGCTCAGGTAAGGTCCGACCAGTGCGATGCACCGGGCGGAGCGGCCTAGTTGGCCGGCGGATTGCCCCATGGGTTTCCTCCTCTTCTAGGCATCAGGACGCGCACCGCGCGCCCCGCGCCTCCGAGGAGCGCGGCAGGATTGATATGTTCGCGCCCCTGGATGCCGAGTGCAAGGGGGATTCGACCAAAGGTTTTGCAAGGTTTTCTCTAAATGCGGGCTGCTGCTCGCAAAAAGTCGGCCGGCTTTGGCTGGAGAGCTGGTCTTGGCTTCCGCTTGGCTGGCGCGACTTTCGAGGCCGATGCAATGAACGATCTGACTTAGATCAATGTCGGCAAGGCAACAAAGCAATACTGGGAGAAGCGCGCGGTGCAGCAATCTTGAGTGCATCGCAAAAAGATCGACCACCGCATTGGTTAAAGAAAATTCGTCTTGACGTGCGATATTTGGGCCGCAGTATTAGCTGTACGGAACTTTGAAAGCCGGACGGTGTTTTCAGCTTGCGTGCGGTATGTAGGGGCGTGGGTCCAATGGATATCGACAGGCTGACAAAAGCTGCTAATGCCGCCGGCTTCGCTATGGCCAATTCGGAGGAACTTCTGGTTCCCGCGCCGCAGCCGAAACCAAGCGAAGAATTCGGTTGGCGAGTTGCCGATCCCCTTCAACAAAACGAGCAGCAAAAGGCGCTCGTATCCGTAAAGCCAGCTCTCAGCCTTCGCGATTGGTGGTTGGCGTTATCGACCAAGGCTACGGCATAGCTTACGGCCGGCTCTCAGCGAGCCAATCCAGCACTTGTCTATAATCCTGCGCGATCCAGAAATGGCCGCAGCCTTCGAGCTCGGTCAGCTCCGCGTTTGGGATTGCGGACGCGAGGTGGCGGGCCGCCGATAGCGGCACCAGCTGGTCATCATTGCCGATCCAAATTCGAGTTGCGGAGCTAATTCGGTCCAGCGGAAAGTTCCACGGGCTGGCAAACAGCTCGAGATCGACCGCAGGGCCCTGGACGCCCGGCTCCAAACCATCGCGGAGCATCGTGCTTAAGAACTCTTGAACGGCTGGCGTGCGGAGCAATGCTCGATCCGATGGGCATTGGGTTACCGCCACCAGCATCACAGCCTGTCGCGGCTTCCACGCCACCAGCCGCCGGTACCCCCGAAAGAAGAAGCGCGTGACACCGGGCCGCCGTCCGACGCCTAAAAAGATGAAGCGATGAAACGGCGCGAGTCGATGCTCCACAGGGTTTCCCGCAAGGGGGCCAACGGGAACGGCAAGGGCCATTCTCACGATTCGGTCGCCCAGGTGCGCAGCCGTCGCCGCTGCGTAAGGTGATCCGCCCGAAATTCCCACCAGCGAGAGCTGTGACAACTCGAGCGCGTCGACGAGCTCGGCCGCATCGCGAGCCCATGCTTCCAGCGACGGACGCGGGTGAGGATCAGTCTTCCCATATCCCCAACGATCCGGCGCGATGAGGCGCAGGCCAAGTTCAAGAGCGGCCGCTTCCGCAATGCTAAACATGAGCTTTGAGCCTGGCGTCCCGTGCAGCGCCAACACCGGCCATCCATCGCGCGCGCCATACTCCCGGTACGCCAGTCGCCGGCCATCCTCCAGGCGCAGCACGCGATCCGGACCAGAGCTGCTAAGGAACGGGGTCATTCTGGGCTCCGATGTTTAGTCAGACTCTTCTGTAGAGCTCTCGCGTTCGTAGATTGACAAGCCACGTCAGGATCCGCGCCCAAGGCCCTGGATCGGCAGCCATTTCACGTGGCTGTGATCGAGAATGGGCCGCCTCGCAATTGACGAAAATGGGGGCCAATGCCAGCTTCCGCGGTCGGCCGCTAGCCCATCAAAGAGAGGGGGAGAATATATGATCCGCATTCTTTCTGTCGCAGCTGCCATCGCTGTCAGTGCTACGGTCGTCTACGCAGGCGCCGACTTCATCGATCAGCGCCAACGGGCCATGAAGGCTCTGGCGAATGCCGCGAAGGCGCCTGGCGCCGTGCTCAAAGGGGAAGCCAAGTTCGAGCTCGATAAGGTCCATAGCTCGCTAGCGGTATTCAAAGAGCAAGCCGCCAAGCTCAAAGATCTTTGGCCGGACGACTCCAAGGATGGCGAGACGAACGCCCTTCCCGCCGTATGGGACAAGAAGAGCGAGTTTCTGGCTCTATTCGACAAGTTTGAGGCAGACGTCCAAACCGCGTCCGAAAAGATCAAGGACGAAGACTCATTCAAGGCCGAGTGGCCGAAAGTTATGAGCAACTGCGGCGGTTGCCACAAACAGTACCGCAAGCCCCAGTAATCTGCCGATTCGACCTTCTGCTGCCGCGTTTGAATCGACGCCGGCCGGCGCCCTGCGGCCAGCTGCGGGCTGGTGCGTCGATTCACTTGGCATGCAGATTCGCCAAAGACTGGCTTGGCTAAAGCGCTGAGAGATGATCATGAAGCGACGCTCGTTATTCGCGGTGCTGCTCAGGCTGCTCGTCACCCTTATCGTGATTGCAGGCGCGGCCTTCTATCTGCTCACGATACCTTCAGTGCTTTCAGAGTCGGCGCTGGCACCGCGGGTGGCGAACCTCGCCAATGGCGAAACCATGTTCTACGCCGGCGGGTGCGCGTCGTGTCACGCCACGCCGGGTGAGGAGGATAAGACACGTCTCGGCGGCGGCCTTGCCCTCAACACGGCATTCGGCACCTTCCGTGCGCCGAACATCTCGCCGGACCCGCAGCACGGTATCGGCAGCTGGAGCGAGATCGAGTTCGTGAATGCCATGCTGCGCGGCGTCGGCCGCAATGGCGAACACCTCTATCCTTCGTTCCCCTATACCTCCTACCAGCGAATGACCGTGGACGACGTCCGCGACCTCTTCGCGTTCATCAAGACGCTGCCCGCGGTCGACCGGCCGTCCGAGCCGCATGACCTGAAGTTCCCCTTCAACGTGCGGCGGGCCATTGGCCTTTGGAAACTGTTCTACATGGACGGGAAAACATTCCAGCCCGATCCGACACGCGAGGCTGCCCTCAATCGCGGCGCCTACCTGGTCGAAGGACCAGGCCACTGCGCCGAGTGCCACAGCCCGCGGGACAGTCTGGGCGGCATCATTCCTGAGCGGCGGTTTGCGGGCGGCCCGGATCCCGAAGGCAAAGGCTGGGTGCCCAATATCACCCCCCACGAGGACGGCCTGGCATCCTGGTCAGCGAACGACATCGCCTACCTGCTCGAGTCCGGCTTCACGCCGGACTATGACTCCGTCGGCTCCAGCATGGCGGATGTCGTTGCCAACACGTCCAGGCTCTCGGCGGAAGACCGCGCGGCCATTGCTGCCTATTTGAAGTCTCTGCCGCCGCGACCCGGCGCACGCCCGCAATCGCGTCAGGATTAGGTCGCTTGGTCTTACAAATCGGCCGCACTCGATCGGAATCGGTTGAGCTGGAACAGGCCCCAGCCTACTGATGGTCTGCGTCACACCTTGGAGCGCCGATCGATGACCGAACCCCTCGTGGCCTGTTCAGGAATCGCCGCTGCGGACCGCTATCTGGCCGAAGGCTTCCGTGTCGTTCCCGGCATGTCCTCACAGTTCGCGGCGGCCATCGTCTGCGGGCTCATGCGCATCCAGACAGACCTGGGCGTGTCAGGCCACGTCGCGGAGATCGGCACGTTTCAAGGACGCTTCTTCATCGCGCTCGCCAATGCACTTGCTCCCGGGGAGCGTGCGCTCGGCATCGACCGTTTCGACTGGCCCTCGCCTGCCGTCCTCGACCGTTTCGAGGAGAATTGCCAGTCCTATGGGATCGGCCCAGATCGGCGCATCACCTGGAAAGCGGACAGCGCCGACATCAGCCCGGAGGAGGTCATCAATCGGCTCGGCGGCCGCGTGCGCCTCTTTCATATCGACGGCGAGCACACCCGGACAGCCCTGACCCGAGACCTCGAGCTCGCCACGGCGACCCTCAGCCCGGGCGGCCTCATCGTGCTCGACGACATGCTGCACGCAGGCTACCCCATGCTCATGGTCGCCGTTCATGAATACCTGCAACGGCACCCCGACATCACGGTGCTGTGCGTTATCGACCGGGAGAGCCTGACGGCAGCGAGCAAATTCGTGCTCTGCGAGCAGGCGTGGTTCAAGCGCTACGAGGCCATTCTGCTGGAGGACTACAAAGCCCACATCTGGCCCATGGGCGCAAACTTCGAGCCGCATTGGTGCCTCGTGTTCGCGCTCGACACCAGCCTCCCCGCCGTCGAGTAACGTGGGTCATTGCGGCGCGACCGGCTGGCGGACCGCAATCGTTTCGCTATGTTCGGCCCTGAGCCCCGCGCTCCTTCCCAATGCAGCCGGAATGCGCCGAACCATGGAGACCTTCGAATGCAAGATGTGACGACCGAGAAGAAGACCGCAACCACCAAGCCGGTTTTTCAATGGGACGACCCACTCCTGCTCGAGGCGCAATTGACCGAAGAGGAGCGCATGGTGCGCGACACCGCCCGCGCCTATGCGCAGGAGAAGCTGCTGCCGCGGGTGCAGGAGGCCTTTCGCCACGAAAAAACCGATCCCGCCATATTCCGCGAAATGGGTGAGGTAGGCCTTCTCGGGCCGACCATTCCTCAGACATACGGCGGCGCAGGGCTCAACTATGTCAGCTATGGCCTGATCGCGCGCGAAATCGAGCGCGTCGACTCCGGCTACCGCTCCATGATGAGCGTGCAGTCGTCGCTCGTCATGCTTCCGATTTACGAATTCGGATCAGAGGAGCAGCGCCAGAAGTATCTCCCCAAGCTTGCCAAGGGTGAGTTGATCGGCTGCTTCGGGTTGACGGAGCCGAACCACGGCTCTGACCCAGGCTCGATGGAAACGCGCGCCCGCAAGGTAGAGGGCGGCTATTCTCTGAAAGGAACCAAGACGTGGATCACCAATGCGCCGATCGCTGATGTTTTCATCGTCTGGGCGAAAACCGACGATGGCGTGATCCGCGGTTTCATCCTGGAGAAGGGATGGAAGGGCCTCAGCACCTCGGTCATTCACGGCAAGGTTGGCCTTCGCGTCTCGATCACCGGCGAGGTCGTGCTCGATGACGTCTTCGTGCCTGAGGAGAACGTGCTGCCGAACGTTTCAGGCCTCAGAGGACCGTTCACGTGCCTCAATGCGGCACGCTACGGTATTTCGTGGGGCGCGCTTGGCGCGGCGGAAGCCTGCTACGCGACGGCGCGCCAGTACGTGCTCGACCGCAAGCAGTTCGGCCGGCCGCTCGCCGCCAATCAGCTGATCCAGAAGAAGCTCGCGGACATGCTGACGGAGATCAGCATCGGTCTCCAGGCGTGCCTGCGCCTCGGCCGAATGAAGGACGAAGGCATCGCGCCGGTCGAGGTGACCTCCATCCTCAAGCGCAATTCCTGCGGCAAGGCTTTGGAAATCGCGCGCATGGCTCGGGACATGCTGGGCGGCAACGGCATTTCCGACGAGTTCTCCGTTGCCCGCCATCTCGTCAACCTCGAGGTCGTCAACACCTATGAGGGCACGCATGATATTCACGCGCTCATTCTCGGGCGCGCGATTACGGGAATTCAGGCGTTTACGTGCTGAGCTACAAAGAAAGAAAAAAGCCCGGCAAATTGCCGGGCTTTTTTTGATCGGACTGACTTAAGCCAGAAGCTGCCGGACGAGCGTCGTCCAATACGAACATCCGTACGGGATCAGCTCATCGTTGAAGTCATATTTTGGGTTATGGAGGCCTGCCGATGGCCCATTACCGGCGAAAATGAAGGCACCAGGCACAACCCCCAGCATGAAGGCAAAATCCTCGCCGACCATAGAGGGGGGAACATCGGTGATCACGTTGGCGGCACCAGAAACCTCGACGGCAGCTCGCACCGCTTTCTCAACCTGTTCCGAATTGTTGACCGTCACCGGATAATTGCGAATGTAATCGAGCTCTGCCTTGGCCTCGAAGGCGTCGGCAATTCCCGAAACCGCCTTCCGCAACCGCTTCTCAACCAGGTCACGAACGCCCTCCTCCAAGGTCCGTACGGTGCCGGTGAGCGTCACCGTCGATGGAATGATGTTGAACGCATCACCACCATGAATCGTGGTGATCGAAACGACTGCCGATTTCAAAGGATCGACATTTCGCGAGACGATCGTCTGCACCGCCTGAACAAGTGCCGCCGTTACGGTCACCGGATCGACAGTGCTGTGCGGAAATGCGGCATGGCCCCCAATGCCATCGACCCGAATCCTGATTTCGTCGAGAGAGGCCATAATCGGTCCGGATCTGATCGCGAAATGGCCGACAGGCAAACCCGGCCAATTGTGCAGGCCGTAGATTTCCTGAACCGGAAAGCGCTCGAACAGGCCGTCGTCCATCATGGCCTTGGCCCCTGCGCCGCCTTCTTCCGCCGGCTGGAAGATGACCACAACCGTGCCATCGAAAGCGCGGCTTTCGGCGAGATGGCGTGCCGCCCCGAGGAGCATCGTCGTATGGCCGTCATGTCCGCACGCATGCATCATGCCAGGCTTGGTGGAAGCCCACGGCGCACCCGTTTCCTCCGTGATCGGCAGAGCATCCATGTCCGCCCGCAAGCCAATCACGCGGCCGCGCGTATCCGACCTGCCGCGGATCACGCCGACCACACCCGTGCGGCCAATGCCGGTCACGACCTCGTCGACGCCTGCCGCCCGCAGTGCGTCTGCCACTCGGGCGGCCGTACGCTCCAGATCGTAAAGCACCTCCGGATTGCGATGCAGATCGCGACGGAACTCCGTCAGCTCCTCGAGCTGACGCGCTACCCAGTTCTCAACGGCCATGCTCACTGCCCCTATTCCGCTTTCGCCTTCAACCGATATCTGAAATCACAATGGGATGCGCCCTTCATGATGGTCTGCGTCCGCGTCAGCTCCATTTTGGGGTTGTAGCCGAGGCAGAAGTCACCATCGCGATTGCAGGATAGGAGATCGCCGATGTGGCCAAGTCCCATCTCCTTGTACATCTCAGAGTAGCGGCAACGCTTCACGTTGAAGTCGAGCTTTTCCTTGCTGGCTTCGAGAACTTCGATCTCAAGCGCGTCGTCCTTCGACCATAGCGGCAAGATCGCAAGCATGTCCTCGAGATCGGGTGTGCGGCCGAGCGCTTCGGCCATCGCCTTGCCGTGTTCGACCGCCGCCCGGCTGACGGCTTTACCGATGACCTCGCGCGCCTCCTGCTCGCCGGAGCGCTCGCGGATGACATCGTACACATGCTTTAGGATCATCGCCTCGATGCGGCGACGCTGCAGGATGGGCATGTCTTGCATGGCATCGATCCTTTCGTAGCCAGGCGGACTCTAGCTCGGCGGAATTAGAGCGCTTGTATCAGAGGAGGAAGGCAGCTCGGCATCCTGCCGCTTTCGAGTTCGACGAACGACTGAAAGAGCAAGTCTGCGGGCTATGTGCTCGACCCAGCAAGCCGCCTCTCGGAAAGTCTGCGACAGGGACGCTGCTACTCCTTCA
>QGVC01000120.1 GCA_003242645.1 Pseudomonadota bacterium | reverse complement strand
CGGCCTTCTCGAAGCTCGAAGTCTACTCGACCGTCATTGGTCGCGATTTCGACTCGATCCGGCCGTGGCTCTTTACCTACGGGAACCTCGGGCTGGTGAAAATTTGCGGCGTGAACGCAACGAGCGTCGAGGCGATCAAGGAGGCTTGCAGTCAGGTTGCTGGACACCCCGGCGTCATCCGGTTGCAGGACTTCTCGATCGACACTGACGTGATCGTGCTCTCCACACCGGAAATCGCGGGCATGCCTTACGTGATCGCGGGTCTCGTCGCTGCCGGTGGCTTGGCTGCAGCGCTGTCGACCGCCGACGGTCTGCTGCTCGCCATCGCCAACGCGTTGTCGCACGACATCTACTACAAGATGCTCGACCCCAACGCCCCGACGGCGCGCCGTCTGATCATCGCCCGCATCCTGTTGTTGTCAGTGGCCGTTGGTGCCGCTTACACGGCATCCACCAAGCCGGCCGACATCCTGTCGATGGTGGCCTGGGCGTTCTCGCTGGCAGCGGCAGGCATCTTCCCAGGGCTGGTGCTCGGCATCTGGTGGAAGCGAGCCAACACGCCAGGGTGCATAGTGGGCATGATCCTCGGGTTCGGAATCTGCCTCTACTACCTGGTCGGCACACGCTACTTCGCCGTCAGCTTCTACGAGACCTGGAGCTGGCTGTCGAACGCTTCGCCTGCGGCTATCGAGAAGTTCAACGAGCTCAAGGCGGCTTGGATGAACGCGACCGACGAGGCAGCCAAGCAGGCGGCCTGGGTGGCGCTCGACAAGCACGCGCAGACGATCGCCAACTGGTGGGGTGTCAGGAACATCTCGGCGGCCCTGTTCGGCCTGCCGGTCGGGTTCCTCGCCATCTGGATCGTGTCGCTCCTCACGGCTCCGCCGTCCAAGGAGGTCCAGGAGATGGTCGACGCCACGCGGCGTCCGCGCGGCCAACCCATCATGCGCGACAAGGATGCGGTGCTGCCGGCGCATTGATGGCAGCGGACGCATCGGAGCGAGAAAGGAGGGCGGGGTCTTGCACCCCGCCCTTCATTTCTGCCAGAAGGTTGTAAAGACCTGATCGGATCCCGTGATGTCGGTTGCCGAGAACTTCTTCACCTATTGGTACTTCCACATCCCGAATTTCATTCTCGCGGCGCTGATCTACACATTGATCGGGCGCTACTTGCTCGCGCTGCTCTTCCGGAAAAAGCCTGATGCCGTAATCCTGCGGGTCTTCGAGTCGGTGACAGATCCGGTGCTGAAGGGCGTCCGGGCCATTACGCCGGCTGTGGTGCCGAATGGGCTCGTAATGGTCTTTGCGATTGCCTGGCTGATGGCCGCCCGGATGTTCTGGTTCCTGACCTGCGTCGCTGCAGGTATGTCTCCGAGCGTGGGAGTCTAAACGCGATGCAGTTCGAGAACAGGGAGGACCTGCTGCAGCGCGATATTCTTCTCATCGCGACAGTGGTTGTGTCGCTGCTCAACGGAATGCACTTCTCCCCATATTTCGACCCCGTCTTCATTCTCTTGAAGCCTTTTCTGGCCGGAACTTTGCTGTCCACGCCCCTCGTGTTGTTCTACGTGACGTCCATCTTCACTTCAGTGATGACGCTGCTGATCGCTGGCATCCCCGCGGCGCTTTACGAGCGTTTCCGTGGTCTAAAGGAAAGCAACACGACGTCCCTCGCCATATGGCTCGCCTGCACATCCCTGCTCGCGCTGCCGTCGGTGATCAGCATGGCGAGCCGCTAGAGCCGATCAATTTCTCGCGCTTGAAGCTGGCCATCTTGAATTAGGGGGCACTTGGAACCAGACTAAAGTCGTATTCGTCTCAACTGGGGGCATGACGCCACCCGGGACGAGAGTGCGACGATGCAGAAGATTGAACAGCTCGCCCACGCCTCGGTTGGACGGGGCTTCGGTTTCGCCATGCTGGCCATTGCCACCTTTATGGTTGGCCTGTCTGGCGAGTTCGTGTTGGCCCTGCGCGCCGGAGGATTAGGATGCCTCTTGGTGTCCTTCGTGCTGATCGCGATGAGCTGGCGGGCAACCTCGACGCCGTACAAGCGGACAGAGCTGTGGCTGATGCTCGAACCGGGCGAGCGACCGCAGCCAGCGCTTGCACAAACGATCATCAGCAACGCTCGACGCGAGGCCTTTCTGGAGTTTGCCTTGCGCTCGGCGTGGCTGGCTCTTTTCCTGCTTCTTATGGCAGTCGCCTGGGGTTTCCTTCCCGGCGAGGAAAGGCTTTGATCGCGCAATGCTCACACCACCTCTCCGCCATTCCCGCTAATACACAGAAAACACGACGAGAGTAGCTCAGTTGTCGGCCCAATTCCGGCCACAACTGACGGTTATTCAGCCTCTCGCTGGGGGGAGCGCTGGCGCCAAGCCAGCAGGCAATTCAGCCATCCTTTCCCTGTAGCTCCGCCTCGCCAAGCGGCGGGCCGGACTACGTCAGCGCATGATGCGAGCCTTGGCACGGAGCGGTTCGCGCGCTGATCCCGGCTATCAGCAACTCTAGCCAAATGGATCATGCCAACGCCCGCAGATCACGCCTGCTCGTAGTTTGCCGGCTGGCGACTCGCTCACCAGAGGACGTCATTCCTCTGAACGATGAGGCTCGGCCTGCGATGTCGGGGGACTGACGGGCTCACGGGGGACTAATCAGGAAATGAGTAATGTGAGTGTGCTGCGCGGCCTCGCGTGCGAGGCCGGTACGAGTATGCGCGTGTCCGCGCAACTGCAGTCCCTGTTTGCTGTAGCGTTGGGAGCGGTCGCGCTCCTCCTCACTCCAGGCGATGCCCGGGCTGATAGCAACCGTGAGTGGCTGGAGCAGGCATTCGCAAAGTCATCATCTTTCAAGCCTACAAAGTCATCGTCTTCTTTCAAGAAGTTGCGCCCGCCGTATAGGCTGGGTGCCCGTCTCCCAAAGAGTGAACGCCTGCGCGGCAAGCGGTCGAAGTATGTCCACAAGGCCAGCCTGGGACCTGAGCCAAAACCCAGCGTACCTTCAGGTAGCGCCACAGGAGGCGGGTATGGAATTCAGTGGTCCGCGAGCGCGCAGTGCCTGGCGCCCCAGCTGCGTGACGTCATCGCCCACATCGCAGCGAATTACGCTCGCGTACGAGTCAATTCCACGTGCCGCAGCAAGAGCCATAACCGCCGCGTAGGAGGTGCTCCGCGCTCATACCATCTCACAGGCAACGCCGCGGACATTCGCGTGTTCGGCAACATCCGCGCCGTTTATGCCTATCTCCGAAATGCCGTAGGCGGATTGAAGCATTACGGAGGCGGATTGTTCCACATCGACACAGGACCTCGCCGCCGGATGTAGCGGATCGATCCGGACGAAGCTCATCCTGAAAGTCGACCTTTTCACGGACCAGGGAGCTTTAACGCTCTATGGTGATGCTTGGCGCTGCCCAGGGGCCGCGGAAGACCAGAACATCGGCGGGAGCCGATACGGCGCCTTCCGCAGCCTCGGGCAGTGCGCCCAGGATTACGCGCAAGTTCACGTTTTGGGACTCGAGGCTGATGGTTCCTATTGCCTTGAGCAAGCGGCTGCCCACTGTCGCTTCGACGAGCTCGCTCTCGATCACCCCTCCTCCTACGCGTAGCCTGGCCTCAAGGTTATCGACGGAGGTTTGGCCACTCAGGGCTCTGCCCCAGCCTTCGAGTTCGCCGCCCTTTGCGGCGTCGTCTTGCAATGCTTTCAGGTCGATGCCGAGCCTGCCGCCCTCGTTCAGGCTCAAGACAATCTTGCCGCGGATTTGATCGAGCAACTCGGCCGGTGAGTTCCCTTCCGACGCAAAGTCCATAGCAATCGTGGAAAGCCCCTGGACATGGCTTTGGCCGATGAGTGCCATCGAGGCTCGGGCCGCGTCGATATCTTCCAGTCTCGCCCGCATTCCGATCTGAAGCGGATCTCTGGCCAGCGTCGCCGTGAGCTGCCCACTGGCACGACCGGTTCCATCGATCCCAATCTCGGCAATATCGGCCAGGAGCTGTCCCTTCTTCAGCGATAGCGAGGCCGCAAATCTTCCAAAAGTCATGCCGCCGACCAGCAGCTGCGCAGCGGATAGACGAACGTCCGCATCGAGTGAATGCGCCAGAGGCATCGAGAGGCTGCTTTGATCAGCGCGTGCCCGCGCCAGCAGCTCGGAAAAGGTAAGGCCTTCAATCGGGTCCGGAATGTAGGGGCTTAGGTCAAGCGACTGCATATCCAGGGTTCCCGTCAGCGCGGGTCTTTCCCCAGCGAAGCTCAACGTCAGCGTTCCGGTTGCCTCATTGCCGTCAAGCCGGAAGGTGGCCTTGTCGAACGCCAGGCCAGGCTTCTGCCAGTCGAGATCGCCGCTGACAGCTGCGTTTTTCAGGCCGAGGCCCGATGGCCATGCCGCGCCGAGCCAGCGCGCTGTCTTTCGGACATCCTCCATGCCGAGCTCAATTCGGCCTTGGATGTGAAGCGTGTCCGAGGCTCCGACCTTTCCATCAAAGCTGATGTTCAACAGCGGGGACTCGAGCCGCAGTTTCGTCGGCACACGCGAGCCGGCTTCATTTTGCGGGATAGGAGCCGTAGACAGATCGAAAGTGATCTCTCGACCGCGCAATCTGCCGGAACCGCGAATGCTGATGCTGTTCTTGCGGTTCGGGCGAACTTCGCCGTTGACGTCTGTCAGCTGCTCCACCCGCCCATCGGGCAGGGCGACCGCGACCGTGCTACGGCGGATCAGCAGTGTTCCAAAGTTGAGCGTCTGAACAGCTTCGATGAACGGCGCGGCAGGGCCCGAAAGCGGAGCGGGGTCGGCTCGCTCGCCGCCGGCGATCTGAAAGACTCCATCCTCGATGATCAGGTTCGCGGTGCCGTCGCGCGGCAGCGCACCTGAAGTGTCGGCGGCATCTCCGTCACGTGCATCAAGTGCGACGGTGCCACTGTTGAGGCGCAGGCGCAGGGTAGGGGAAAGATCGACGGGACTGCCGATCTCGTGCCCACCACGAGGAGCAGCGAAAACAGAGACGTTCGAGAGATTGAACTCGCCGAGATCGCCATCGAGAACCAACGGAACGGAGAGCCCGAACGCGACAACCAGGGCCACGAGAGCGAAGGCTACTGCGAGCCTGCCGGGCCGGTTGTTCTGCATCTGCGGGCTCCCTCGTCGAATGCGACGGATGTCTCGTTCAGATCAAGTCAGCGAGCGCGGAAACCTGACGCAAGCGAGCATATCCCTTCTTCGTCGGCCCGTTCGCTTTCTTAGTCAGTTGGGGTAATGCAGGCAAGAGAGCGCTTGCGTGTACCCACGCTGACGCATTTTGGTCTCGCCTACAGAAGCCCGTTTGAATACATCTTCAATCAGGTTATGAGGCACCGAGTTCAGCTCGAAGGAGAAGACTATGAGCCAGCCTCTCTGGGTCCCTGGAGATGCGCGCAGAGCCGCAACGAATATGGCCAAGTTCATCGACTGGGCCAGCAGCAAACTTGGTCGGCCCCTCGAGAACTATCGCGCGCTGCACGCAGCCTCTGTCGCGGATCCGGAGTGGTTCTGGAGCTCCCTCTGGGATTACTGCGGCGTCGTGGGCGAGAAGGGGGCTGGGCCGTATCTCGTCGACGCAAACAAGATGCCCGGCGCGCGCTTCTTCCCGAATGCGCGGCTGAACTTCGCCGAGAATGTCCTTCATCGGCTTCCCGAAGGGCAGGCTCTGGCTTTCTGGGGCGAGGACAAAGTCAAGCGCCGCATGTCGAGCGCCGAGCTCAAGAAACAGGTCGCCCAGGTTCAGGCCATGTTACGCGACGCCGGTGTAACGGCTGGTGATCGCGTCGCGGCCATCCTGCCGAACATGCCCGAGGCCATCGCGTCAGTTTTGGGCACTGCGGCGGAGGGGGCTGTCTGGTCCTCCTGCTCGCCCGACTTCGGTGTTCAAGGCGTTCTGGATCGCTTCGGGCAGATCGAGCCCAAAGTGCTGATTGCCTGCGACGGCTACTTCTACAACGGGAAGACCATCGAGCTTTCGGATCGCCTGGCTCAGATCACGGCGCGGCTACCCTCGGTGGAGAAGGTCGTCATCGTTCCGTACATCGGTCAGGCCGAGGGGACGGCTCAGGGGCTCAACATGAGCCTCATCAACCAAGGGCGTCTCGCGCAGACGTGGGCCGATGCGGTGCTGTCACGTAACGCAGATGCGCCCGCCTTTGTGCGGCTACCTTTTGCCCATCCGCTCTACATTCTCTTCTCGTCAGGTACGACCGGCGTGCCGAAGTGCATCGTGCATTCGGCTGGCGGCACGCTGTTGAAGCACCTCTCCGAGCATGTGCTGCATACGGACGTCAAGCCGGGCGACCGCGTGTTCTACTTCACCACACTCGGCTGGATGATGTGGAACTGGCTCGTCACCGCTCTCGGGTCGGGCGCAACGCTGCTGCTGTATGACGGCTCGCCATTCTATCCTTCGAACCGCATCCTCTGGGATTACGCGGCTGAGGAGGGCTGCACCCACTTCGGCACGTCGGCGAAATACATCGACGCTCTGAAGAAATCCGGCCTCGAACCGCGCACGACGCACGATCTCTCAGCGTTGCGCGCGATCATGTCGACAGGCTCGCCATTGGCGCCGGAAAGCTTCGATTACGTCTACCAGCACATCAAGCCGGATGTGCACCTCGCCTCGATTTCCGGTGGAACGGACATCGTGGGATGCTTTGTGCTGGGAGTTCCGACTGAGCCCGTATGGCGTGGCGAAATTCAGGGGCCGGCGCTCGGTCTGGCGGTTGATGTCTTCGACGACAACGGTCAGCCCATGCCCAGCGGCAAGGGGGAGCTCGTCTGCAAGAACCCGTTCCCCTCAATGCCAATTCAGTTCTGGAACGATCCCGACGGTCAGAAGTACACCAACGCCTACTTCTCACGTTTCCCGAATGTCTGGCACCACGGAGATTTCGCGGAATGGACGCCGCACGGCGGCATGATCATCCACGGTCGCTCCGACGCGACGCTGAACCCCGGCGGCGTGCGCATCGGCACGGCGGAGATCTATCGCCAGGTCGAGCAGCTCCCCGAGGTGCAGGAGTCCATCGTCGTCGGGCAGGAATGGGATAATGACGTTCGCGTTGTGCTGTTCGTGGTGTTGAAGCCGGGCCTGACGCTTGACAACGCCCTCATCGATCGAATCAAGACGCAGATCAGAAACGGAGCAAGCCCCCGCCACGTCCCCGCGAAAATCATCCAGGTGGCGGATATTCCGCGTACCAAGTCTGGCAAGATCACCGAGCTTGCCGTGCGCGACATCATCCACGGCCGTGAGGTGAAGAACAAGGAGGCGCTGGCCAATCCGGAGGCGCTGGAGCTCTTCCGGAATATTCCTGAGCTCCAGACCTGAGTTGGCCTTCTGCCAGCTCAGGCTCCACTGCTACCGCCGGCGCGTCCGCCGGCGACGGCCCGGTGCAGGAGCAAGACGGGAATGAGCCCAACGGCGACGATCGTCAGGGCTCCGGGCGCTGCCATCTCGAACTGCTCCAGGGCGGCGTAGTTGTAAACCGCCGTAGCGAGAGTGTCGAAATTGAAGGGGCGCAATAGCAGCGTCGCCGGCAGCTCCTTCATGGAGTCAACGAAAACCAGCAGGCCTCCTGCGCCGAGCGCCGGGACGAGGAGCGGCATGTGGACCCGCCAGAGCGTCTGAAGCGAGGTTTGCCCCAATGTCCGGGCTGCTGCGTCGAGGTTCGGCGAGATCCGGTGGAGCCCTGCCTCCACCGAGCCTAGCGAGACCGCAAGGAACCGGATCGTGTAAGCCAAGACGATGGCGACGATTGATCCGGACAGCAGAAGGCCTGTCGAGACCCCCAGCCACTCGCGGGCAAGAGCGTCAATCGCATTGTCGAACCGCGCAAGCGGAATAAGCAGGCCGAGGGCCAGCACCGTGCCGGGCACCGCGTAGCCCAGCCCCGCCATCTGAACGGCTGGCCGTGTGAACCGGTTCGAGGCAACCCTTTGCGCATAAGCCATCATCAAGGCACATGAGACCGCCAGCAGGGCTGCAAGCACCGACAGTATCACGCTGTTGCCCGCTGTCCTCCAGAAATTCGCCAAATCCGCTTTCAAGCCGAACCGAATTGTCGGACCGATGAGCACCGCGAACGGAACCAGGAAGCCAAAGATGAAGGGCAGAGCGCAGATCGCAGCCGCAAGGTATCCGCGCCAGCCCTCGACGTCGGAGAATGGGATGGAGCGATAGCGCCCCGTCGTGTGATGAAAGCGTCCGCGGCCGCGCGCCAGCCGCTCCATCGCAAAAAGCGCCGCCACGAACAGCAGCATCACCGTCGCGAGCTGAGCGGCGCCGCCCAGGTTCGAGCGCTGGAGCCACGTGGTGTAGACGCTGACCGTCAACGTCTCGATGCCGAGATACTGCACGGCTCCGATGTCGTTGAGGCATTCCATCAGGGCGAGGGCTACTCCAGCCGCGAGCGCCGGACGAGCCAAGGGCAGGGCCACAGCCCAGAAGGTGCCCAGCGCCGTGCGGCCCAATGTGCGGGCAACCTCCAGCACGCACACGGATTGCTGGACGAAGCTTGCACGCGCGGTGAGGTAGACGTACGGGTAGAGGACGAGCGAGAGGACGAGCACGCCGCCGCCCAACGAGCGGATTTCCGGAAACCAATAGTCGCGCATGCTGGTCCAGCCGAACACGGCCCGAAGCCAGCTTTGCACGGGCCCCGCATAGTCCAGCAGGTCACCGTAGCAATACGCGACGATGTACGTCGGCATTGCCAGGGGGATCACCAGCAGCCGATCGATCAGCGCACGGCCTGGAAAGCGGTACATGGTGACGAACCATGCCGTGGCCGTTCCGATCACGAGTGTCAGCACTCCGACGCCAATCAGCAGCAGAATGGTCTCGCGCAGCGCCCGCGGCAGCACCGTGCTGACGAGATGCGGCCAGATGTTATCGGTTGGTGTAAGGGCCAGGATGGCGATGGTGACCACCGGCAAGAGCATGATGCAGAGGATCAATGCCGCCGTGATGGTCCAGGCGGGGGACACGGAGCGCCGCGCGCGCCAGCTCGCGATGGCTCGCGGCACACCGACCATGCCGCGGATGACCTCCTGAAGAGTGGGCGGCCGCAGTGATGTGGGGGCTCGGTGCTGCATCGGGCCGGACCATCAGGCACCTTGTGGACTGGGTCAAGGTCTGCTGGCGCCGCTGCGGCTTAGCGGGAGCTGCTGCTCGCGGTCACGATCGACTTGGACCGCTGCTCCAGCATGAGGTGGCT
>QGVC01000538.1 GCA_003242645.1 Pseudomonadota bacterium | reverse complement strand
CTTGGTCGTCGGCCTTTCTGAGCCGCCTACGGTAGTCTGTTCTGACCAGTGGCAGCAGAGTTCGGCCGAATCGTGTTTGCAATGGCATTGCTACGAGAATAGGGAGCAGACGATGCTCAAACATTCGCTCGTTCTAGCGGTGCTCGCCGCAGTACTTGCAGCGTGCGCCCAGACGGCGCCGGTGACACCCAGAAACAGCGAACTTACGCACGGAAACGTGCAGATGAAGCTACAGGTTGGTGTCACTTCGCAAACGGATGTCCTTGAAGCCTTCGGCGCACCGAATATCACGTCAATTGACGGGTCTGGTCGGGAGGTTTGGACGTATCAACGGCACGCGACCGTTTCGCAATCATCCTCGTCTAGTGGGTACTGGACCATCATCCTTGCCGGCGGCGGATCTCAAGCCTCCGGCTTTGAGCAGACCCAAAGAACCATGACGTTGATCATAAAATTTGATGACGCGGGGATCGTTTCAGATTTCCGCAGCCGATCGAGCAATTTCTAAAGGTAGCAGGGGACATCAGAATGACACGTCGGTCTTTGAGTTCACTTTGCTTCTGCGCCATTGTTCTTCTGGGGCTCAGCGGCTGCGCTAGTACTGGCAGCGAAATGACTCCGTTGGAGATTCAGGCATTTCAAACGCATGAATTTGAAGCGCCCAAAAAGACTGTCTTCGGGGCTGTCGTAAGCGTCTTTCAAGACCTGGGCTACATAGTTGAGAGCGCTGATGTCGAAACCGGGTTCATCACGTCTGCAAGCGCCTCGGTTGATAAAACCGGGTTCTGGGAAGCTATGGGCGGAGTGCGTGCAAGCGGAAAGACCCGTGCCACGGCTTTCGTTGAGGAGATTCGACCGAACCTCGTCACCGTTCGCCTGAATTTTGTAGATACTCGTAACAGGTCGACGGCCTACGGGCAGCAGTCCAGTCAGGACAGCCCCATCCTAGATCCAAAGCCGTATCAAGTCGCTTTCGATAAGATCGAAGAAGCGGTCTTCGTACGTCTCGGCGTGAGATAGCTGTACAAGTCTTGTATTTGCCCGACAGTCCCGGGCTCCGGGCTAGGGTTTAGGCAGCCGTTGGCAGCGGCTCGTTGACCTCCTCTGCGGGGATGAGGTCGGGGATCTCGGTGATACCGAGCGCTTCCATCAATGCCTGCGCTGGCGTGCGTCCCTTGAGTCGATACCCTTGATGGCTGCGCTCCAGATTGTAGTAGCGCATGAAGCGATCCAGATCACGCTGGATCTCATCGGGGCCGATGTACCAGGTCTGTCGGCCCTGAACGCGGAAGCACTCGTCGAGTAGCGTTCGGTTCATGCGCTCGACGAAATCATTGGTACGGGGGCTGCGGATCTTGGTGGTGCGATGCTCGATATCTTCCATCGCGAGCAGCAACTCGTACGGATGACTTTCCTGGAGGCCGCAGAACTCGCGACCATTGTCGGTGAGGATCGCGCCGACCTTCACGCCAAGGGCCTCATAGAACGGCAGAACGCGATCGTAGAGCAGATCGGCGGCAGTGACCGGCATCTTCGCCGTGTACACCTTGGCGAAGGCCAGCGAGCAGAACACATCGACGACGACTTGCACATAGACCTTGCCGACGCCTTTGAGGGTGCCCCAGTAGAACGTGTCTGGGTTCAGTAATTCCCCGGGCCGGGACGCTTCCACGTGTCGGCAGCGAAACTCGATCGAGTGACGCTCCAACAACCGGATCTGGGCATCGCTGAGCACGATAGTATCGCCCTGCGCATGCTGCTCGAGGCGCATCAGACGCTTGTAGCGCGTCTCGATCCCGTGGCGCAGCCAAACGCCGCGGACGCCGCCGGGGCTGACCTCGGTGCCAGCCAAGCGCAGCTCATTGGAGACTCGTTGCGGGCCGTGCGTCGGGAAGCTCAGGGCGTAATCGAGGATCTTCTGTTCGATCTCGGGCGCCACGCGATTTGGATGAGGATTACGCGGCCCGCGTTTCTCCTCGAGCAGTGCAGCGACGCCGCCGACCTGAAAGGCCCGCCGGACCTCGTAGAAGGTGTCGCGGTGGTAGCCCATCAGCTTGCAGGCCTTCGATACGTTGCCGAGTTCCTCGGCCAACTGCAGCAAGGAGAGTTTTCTCTTGGTACTCTGAGAGAGCGTAGTCATCTGGGTACTCCGGATAGTTCGAGATGTGGTAGTCACGAATCTACCCCGGAGACCCGGGTGGCTGCGCCTGGCATCTATTCGGTAGGATGCCGGGCTGGAATCAGCCAACTGTCGGAAAATTACAAGAACAGCTCAGGCGGGTTCGCTGCTAGTCTGGTAGTCAGGCAGCTGCCCGAGCGTCCTTCATGAGCGAAACCAGGCCCCCCGCACCCCTGAGTCCTGATCGACGAGTCGAGTCCGTGGGCGATACGCATCGTCTC
>QGVC01000119.1 GCA_003242645.1 Pseudomonadota bacterium | reverse complement strand
CCATCGCAAAGCGTCCCGGCACCAACGCGGTCGTCATAGCAGATAAGATCATTGAACGGCTCGAGCAGGTCCGCGGAAGCATCTTCCCTGCCGACGTGGAGATGTCGATTACGCGCAATTACGGGGAAACTGCGAACGAGAAGGCAAACGAGCTGCTGTTCCACCTCGGACTGGCGACCGTCTCAATTGTTCTCCTGATCTGGTTCGCAATTGGCTGGCGCGAAGCGCTCGTGACGCTCGTCGTCATTCCGACCACGATCCTGCTCACACTCTTCGCCTCGCACATCATGGGCTACACCATCAATCGGGTGAGCCTGTTCGCGCTAATCTTTTCCATCGGCATTCTCGTCGACGACGCCATCGTGGTCATCGAGAACGTGGCACGGCATTGGGCGATGCAGGACGGACGCCCGCGCAGCCAAGCAGCCGTCGAGGCCGTGGCGGAAGTCGGCAACCCGACGATCGTTGCGACACTGACGGTCATCGCCGCGCTACTGCCGATGCTTTTCGTCTCCGGAATGATGGGGCCCTACATGGCGCCCATCCCCACCAACGCCTCGGCAGCGATGCTGTTTTCGTTTTTCGTCGCCGTGATGCTGACCCCGTGGCTCATGATGAAGTTCAGCGGACCAGGGAACGGCGGCCCGTCTCACGCGCATCGCGATAGCCATGTCAGCGGCTTGGGTCGCGCGTACATGGCAGTTGCCCGACCACTACTCGTGAAGCGGTGGCGGTCATGGGTCTTTCTTGCCATCGTCGCCCTTGCAACATTCGGATCAATGGCGCTGCTCTACACGAAGCACGTCACGGTCAAGCTCCTGCCCTTCGATAACAAGACCGAGTTGCAGATCGTCGTCGATCTGCCGGAAGGAGCCTCGGTCGAAGAGACGGACCGCGCGCTCGGAGCCATCGTCCAGCGTTTGTCGGAAGTGCCCGAGGTCGCCTCGTTTCAGACCTACGCAGGTACGGCGGCACCATTCAATTTCAACGGCCTTGTGCGCCATTACTACATCCGATCGTCGCCGGAGCTTGGCGATGTGCAGGTCAATCTGGTCTCGAAGCACGACCGCGCCCGCACGAGCCATGAGATCGCGCTCGATGTGCGCGAGCGCCTCAAAGGCCTCGATCTGCCCACAGGCACCGCCGTGAAAGTGGTCGAACCACCGCCGGGGCCCCCGGTGCTCGCGACGCTGCTGGCGGAGATTTACGGACCTGATCCGGAAACCCGGCGTGCGGTCGCCACCAAGGTGCGCGAAGCTTTCGAAAGCGTTCCTTTCATAGTTGATGTAGACGACTCCTTCGGCGTCCAGGCTCAGCGCGTGCGGCTCGCTATTAATCAAGACAACCTCGAGTATCATCGCGTCGAGCAGTCGGACGTCTACGATACGGTGCGCGCGCTCTACGCCGGCCCCGTTGTCGGTTACTCTCACCGGGGCGGCGGTCGCCATCCCATCCCGATTCGTCTTGCACCCGCAACGAACGAAAAAGTGGTGAGCGAACGGACACTGGCAACACCTGTGCCCGCCAATGCTCTGCCTGGTGAGCGTAGCGTCGTTGAGCTTGGTGATGTCGTAAGCGTTCAGAACGAGCGCGCGTCCTTTCCGATCTTCCGCCACAACGGCCGAGCCGCGGAGATGGTCACAGGCGAACTGGCCGGTGCGTTCGAGGCGCCGATCTACGGTATGCTGGCCGTGGCCGAGGCAATCGAGAAGGCGGACTGGGGCGACGTGCCAAAACCGGCAATCGCGCTCCATGGCCAACCCGATGACGAAAGTACCCCAACGCTGCTCTGGGACGGTGAATGGGAGGTCACTTGGGTGACGTTTCGCGACATGGGCGGCGCCTTCATCGTTGCGATCCTCGGCATCTACATTCTGGTCGTCGCCCAGTTCCGCTCGTTCAAGCTCCCGCTGGCGATCCTGACGCCGATCCCGCTCACGCTAATCGGTATCATGCTAGGTCACTGGCTGTTCGCGGCGCCGTTCACGGCGACCTCGATGATAGGCTTCATTGCACTTGCCGGCATCATCGTGCGCAACTCGATCTTGCTCGTCGACTTCATCCGGCATGCGCGCAAACCGGGCCGCCCGCTAATCGACGTACTGCTCGAAGCGGGCGCAATCCGCTTCAAACCGATCCTGCTCACTGCCCTGGCCGCCATGATTGGCGCTGCGGTGATCCTTGCCGACCCGATATTCCAGGGACTCGCCATCTCGCTACTCTTCGGCCTCGCTTCATCGACGGCGCTGACGGTCCTTGTCATCCCCGCGATCTACGTGGTCTTACGAGGCGGGGAGAAGCCTGCAACAGCGGACGTTCCGAATGCCGATCAGTGACGCGCAAAGATCTGCGGAGGCGCCAGCTCAGCTGCATTCCCGAAAACGATCAAAAGAGCCTCCTGTTCTTCGTATCGAGCGGTTTGGTAAGACGCCGATAGGTCAGGCGCTTGCCGTTCGCGCCGATAACCGCCTTGGTGGTGCGCTCCTTGTCTGCAATTCCCAGCGCCGACCTGTTGTTGTAGCAGAAGTGGAATTCCGCGATATATCTGCGCATTGCGAGAACACTCGGCGCCTTACGGGGCCGAGTGAACCGAGGAGAGGCTCAAGCATTTCTAGCTTCTGCAACCGCTTCCTTGAGCGCTTTCTCGTTCATGTAGCCAGGATATATTTTCCGGCCGATGACAAAAGCTGGAGTTCCTTGAAGATTGAAGGCATTCGCCTGGGCTATATTGCGAACGATGATTGCATCGATCTGGCGACTGTTCTTCTTATAGGCCGCATGCAACTCAGTCGGATCAAGTCCAACCTTTTTCAGAGTCGCATCGACATCTTGCCGGCTTAACCTCGCGGGCGTGTTCATGAGCGCTTCGAGCGCCGCGGCGTATTTGCCGGCGGCGGCGGATGCGAGAACGAGGTTGGCAGCGTAGATCGATGGGTCTCCGAATATTGGAAAATCTTTCATGACGAGCCTGATTCTGCCGTCACTCTCGATGACTTTCATCAGCTCCGGGTGATTTCTCTTACAATACGGACATTGATAGTCGAAGAACTCAGCAATGGTGACATCACCCTTCGGATTGCCCAGGGCAGGGATGTCAGGATCGAAATAGACATCCTTCTCGGTCGGATAGCCTTGGGCGCGCAACGGCGTTGCCCTGAGAATCGATGCTGATGCGCCAGTTTTCGCAAAAATTAACGTCGCAAAGAATTGCCTGCGGTTGAGCATTTCAGCTTTCTCCCTTCTGGTTTGCCCCGAGCACGACCACACGCGCCCCTTTGGGAACGCGGTTGTAGAGATCGATGATGTCGTGGTTCAGGAGGCGAATGCAGCCGGACGACACTGGTTTGCCGATGGACCAGGGTTCGTTTGTCCCATGAATGCGATAGAGCGTGTCCTTGCCGTCTTTGTACAAATAAAGCGCGCGAGCGCCGAGTGGATTATGGAGACCTCCGTCGAGTCCCTTCGCATAAGGACCATAGCGTTCCGGCTCGCGCTTGATCATATCGGGTGTCGGGACCCAGCCGGGCCATGCCGCCTTTCGCAATATGTCTGCCTGTCCCTCGAACTCTAGTCCGGCTTTGGCGACGCCAACTCCGTAGCGCATGGCTTTGCCGCCTTCCATTACCAAATAAAGGAACCGGTTCTGGGGATCGACGATAATGGTCCCAACGGGCTCATCCGTTTGATAATCGACGATTTGGCGCAGATATCGGGGATCTATTTTTGAAGTATCGACGGCGGATATGATCGTCCCATTGTCGTTGATCTCACCGTATGGGTTGGAATGCGCGCCGCTCTGACTCGCTTGGCTTGCCTCCGCGACGCCGATTACGGATTGAGTCGTTGCGGTGCATGCAGACGTGGCGACCGGCGCAGAGGCAAGTAGGATGATGCGCAGGAGTTTGTTCAACGCGTCGCACGTGTCAGCGAGTGTGTACAAGCTTGCCTCCTTACCTTTCGACACTCAGTTTCTTCAGATTGGATTGCAGGGTTTCGAGGGATATTTCGCCTAGGTGGGCTTGGATCAACTTTCCGCCTGCGTCGACGAAAAGTGTTGCCGGAAGGCCGGGTGCGCCGTAGTGGCGAGCGAGGTCGCCGAGCGGATCAAGGAGCACGTTAGCAAGCTCAAGCCCGGCTTCCGCCAGATATCGTTCGATGGTCTCAGGAGGTTCGGACTGATTGACGAACAGAAACACAACCTCATCAGATGCTGCAGAAACCCTTGCCAACGTCGGCATCTCTCGCCGGCACGGGGGACACCAGGAGGCCCATAGATTTATTACGACGGGCTTGTCGCCCGTTGGTCTGAGTGCGTACTGTGTGCCTTCCAGCGTGGTAAAATCTCTTTCGGGAAGGGTAATTTCGCGAGTGGACCCGACAAGCTGCGCCGTGATGATCCAGGCGATCAAGCCTACAGCTATCGGCGCAAGCGCCCAGAGACGCTGCCGGGTCGATTTCAGTCCAAATGAGAGGCTGACCGCAATCGTAAGCGCGCCGGCGATCCAATTGAAACCGCCCTGCCATAACGCAAGTGCGCGGAACGGACCATCTGCGAATTGGGGCCAATGAGTTGCGACGTGCCCAGCGCGGGCCGTGACGACGGCGCTGATGAGGCTGAACCAGGACCAATTCTCAAGCCTTTCGTCAACGCGGCGGGCAAGGAAGCCAGACGTGAGCAGAAAGCCGAGAATGCCCGCGACGACGGCAAACCGATCTGCTGCCAGGACGAGCGGTCCGAACGAAACAGCGGCCATTTCAGAAACTCCGGACCATCGCCGCCGACTTGGACAGGAGTTCGGCCGTCACCTCACCAACGAGGCGGGTTCCTGCGACTTCCCGGGCGTGGCGATCGAAAAATATCATCGTCGGTGGACCGGCGACGCGGAGCTGCTGCATTAGCTCGGTGCTCTCTTTACGCAGAGTAGAAAGGTCTGCCTTTACAAGGTGGAGACCTTCGAGACTTTGTTTGACCCCGTCCTGAGTGAGAATGGATCGCTCAATGGTACGACAGGTGATGCACCAATCCGCTGTGAAATAAACCAAGGTTGGCTTTTGGCCGCTCGCGGAGCGGAGCTCGTTTTGCAGCTCGGAGGCTGATGCGATGCTCGCAAACTGCAGTTCGGTATTTTTGCTCGATCGAGAAGAGTTTGCGAGTGTGGCGAGGGGCTGCCACGGATCTGTCGATCCTATCGCGGCTCCGATGATCAGAATAGTTCCGTAGATGACCGCCATGAGCCCAGCAGTTCGAGCCAGTATGGGGAGTCCACTGTTGCCCCTAGCAGCGCTGAAGGCCCATGTTCCTGTACCGATCAAAAGTGCGGCCCAGAGAACGAGATCTAAGCCTGCAGGCAAGAGCGGCGCCGATATCCAGATTGCAGTGGCGAGAAAGCCGATGCCGAAAATAGCCTTTACGTATTCCATCCAGGCGCCAGCTCGCGGCAAAATGCTCGCGCCCATCGTTCCGACCACTATAAGCGGAATGCCCTTCCCTATTCCCAGGGCAAAAAGGGCCGCGGCTCCGAGGAGCATATCTCCTGACTGTGCGATATGGAGAAGCGCACCGGCGAGTGGAGCGGTCACGCAGGGGCCGACGATGAATGCCGAGGAGAACCCCAGAACGGCCACCGACTTCTTCGATATTTCAAGTCTCCCGGTTCTTGCGGCAATCCAATTGACCCAGCCGGCAGGTAGCTGCAGCTCAAAAAGCCCGAACATTGCCAGCGCCAGCAGAACGAAAACGATGGAAACGGCGCCTGTCGTAAATGGTGACTGCAAGACCATCTGCAGGTTCTGGCCGGACCAGCCTGCGAATGCTCCGAGCAGTGAGAAGGCTGAAGCAAAGGAAAGGACGTAGATTGCGGACAAAAAGAAGCCCCGGCGGGCGGTCAGCCGGTCTCCTTCGCGTGCCAGCGTGCCGGCAAGAATGGGATAAATCGGGAAGACGCAGGGGGTGAATGCAATGAGCATCCCGAAGCCCAAGAAGCTGAGGACGACCAGCAGCGGACCTCCCTTACGGAGCAGCGATCGAACGAGCCCCTCTTCTTGAGCGAGGCTGAATCCCGTCGCGGGTTCCTCCGGTGCCCCAGCGGAGGCGGCGGCATCAGGGCTTGGAACGTTGGCGGAGGTATCAGTGTGGCTCGAGACCGCGAGCGTCAGGGGATCGATGCGCTTCGTCTGCGGCACGTAGCATATGCCGTTCTCCTGGCAGCCCTGATATGTGATCTCGATCGGTTGATTGGAGGCGCCAGGAACCGTGGCAGTGGCCCGCTCGTAATAGACCTCCGTTACTCCAAAGATGGGATCCTCTTTGGCGATCCCCTGTGGTGTTTCGACTTTGCGCTCCGATCCATCGGCGCTTCTTGCACTGATGCGCGCGCGATAAAGGTAATAGCCATCGGCGATCGTCCAATCGAAGCGCACGCCTCCGTCAGCGATCTTCGAGACTTGAAGCTGGAAGGCCTCATCGGCGGACAGCGGATCTGCTGTGACAGGTGCGGCAAAGATGCCAAGAAACACCAGGCTGAGAATGACTAATCTCATCCTCTCCACCTCCGATTGCACGTTAGGCGTTCTACGCGGACGCGCGGTGCCTGGAGGTGGAGGTGTCGCTGGGAGCTTAAGGCAGCCTTAAGCCCCGAATGCCACCCGCGAGGTGCGTACGGAATGACACACCATGCGGATATTGGTTGTAGAAGACGATCCCCTGTTGCTCGACGGGTTAGCCGTCGGGCTTGGGCTCAAGGGGTTTACGGTAGATGCCGTCGCTAACTGCGAGGACGGCCGCGCCGCTGTTCGCGCGCAGCGATATGATGGCATCGTGCTCGACGTCATGCTTCCCGACGGTTCGGGGTTCGATCTCCTGAAAGAACTCCGCGATGCCAAAGACGGCACGCCAGTGCTTCTCCTCACGGCACGCGACCAGGTGCCGGAACGCATTGCGGGTCTCGACGCCGGCGCAGACGACTACGTCGGCAAACCATTCGATCTCGACGAGCTGGCTGCACGACTGCGCGCCATTGCTCGCCGCGGCGCCGGGCGTGCCACTGCGCATCTCGAATGGCGGGGTGTGGTGCTCGATCCAGCGTCTCTGACGGCAACGAGAGACGGTGTACCCCTGAAGCTCACGCGGCGCGAATTCGCCGCGCTTCGCGCCCTCATGGAACGCCCCGCGGCCACTGTCTCGAAGGCGGCCCTGGAGGAGGCGCTATACGGTTGGCAGGAGGAGGTCGAAAGCAACGCGGTCGAGGTTCATATCCATCATCTGCGGGCCAAGCTGGGACAGGATTTCATCAAGACGGTCCGTGGGCTGGGTTATAGACTTGCGGAGGGAGGCGCGTGAATTCCATTCGTAGCCGGCTCCTCGGAATTCTCATCGGTACCACGTTGTTCGTGTGGCTTGCGGCCATCGCTTGGATCTACACGAGCACGCAGGCCGAGGTGGAGCGAGTGCTCGATGCACGTCTGACCGAAGCAGCGCGCATGGTGAACTCGCTGCTGGCAGATCACCGGATCGAGATAGCTTCTCAGGGGAATGTCGCCACGTCGACCACCCTAGCAAATCTTGCCGCAGCGAAGGCTTATGAGCGGCAACTCTCCTGCCAGATTTGGTCGCTCGATGGGACGCTCGTTGCTCGATCCGAAAGTGCCCCCGAGCTGCCGCTGACGAATGCGATGCAGGGCTTTTCGGAAGACATCGTTGATGGCGAGACTTGGCGTGTTTTCACAATTGAAAATGCTGAGCTCGGCGTTCGTGTCATGGTGGGCGATAATCTGCGGATGCGCGAGCGGCTCGTCGGCGATGTCGTGAAGGGGATGGTACATTCGGCGGCCCTGGCCATACCTTTTCTCGTCGGGATGATTTGGCTGAGTGTCAGCCGCGGGCTCATGCCACTGAGCGATATGGCGCGCGCGCTCTCGCAACGATCGGCGAACGAGCTCACGCCTTTACCGAGTGCCGGAATTCCCAAGGAAATCGCTCCGGCTATTGAGGCAATCAACGACCTTTTCGGACGGGTGGAGGCGGCTCGTGAACGGGAACGGAGTTTTACGGCCTTTGCAGCGCACGAATTGAAAACGCCGCTTGCGGGCCTCAAGACCCAGGCTCAAGTCGCGCTGTCGAGCACGGATGGGGCTGTTCACGCCAATGCACTCCGGCAGATTGCGGCCGGTGTTGACCGGACGAGCCGGTTGGTCAAACAGCTGCTGGATATGGCAGCACTCGAGGCGAGCGATGCGCGACCATGCCATTCGTATGAAAGTATGAACCATCTTGTGAGCTCCGTGGTCGCGGATTTGCTTCCCTTGGCATCCGCGCGAGGTATTCCGATAAAACTCGAGAGCTCGGAACAGGACGTGCGGGCCAAAGTCGAACCGCACTTTTTCGTTCTCGCGCTCCGCAATCTGCTCGAGAACGCACTGGACCACGCGAATGACGTGGTGACGTGCCAGGTGCTCGACCTGGGGAAGGAGGTCCGGGTCGTCATCGAAGACGATGGCCCAGGTATTCCCGAGCCGGAACTGGAATTAGTAACCGCTAAATTCGTCCGTGGCCGCCACAAATCAGCAACCGGAAGTGGCCTCGGTTTGGCGATTGCGAAGGTCGCCATGGCCCGCATCGGCGGCAGGCTCACGCTTCATAATCGGAAACCTACTGGCCTTGCTGCTACGCTTGAAATCCCTAATCGAGCTGCGTGACCAGGCAGACACAATCCCAAAGCGCGAGCTGCAAACCAGATGACCGGACTATGAACCGCTCCGGGTTTGTCGGAGGCTCCAGATCTTGAGAGATTGGAGCCATGGAGAATCACAAGACGTCCCGTAAGTTTTCGCCTGAGGTGCGTGAGCGCGCCGTACGGATGGTGTTTGAAGTTTCAAGTAGCGTTCCGACTGGCCCCGATAAAGCCAAACAATCGCTGCGATGTTCTTCTGCTGTTCGGGGCTGAAGTCATAGATTGCGCGCGACACCTTCCGGTAAATGTTGCGTGCATCAATCATTAGCACGTAGTCGCGCCGTGCCTCATCTTTCTCTTTTGCACGGTCTAGGAACCAAAGCTGGCATGGAACTGTGCGCGTATAAAAGAAGTTACCGCGGATATCGATCATGATGTCGACAGCGCCAGTTTCGATGAGCTTCCGACGCACAGCAGCTTCTTCTCTTCCTGCGCTGGAAGCTTGGGACGACATAACGAACCCAGCGCGGCCCGTCTCGTTCAGATAGCTATAAAAATACGATATCCAGAGATAGTTCGCGTTCGAGATTTTTTTACCCTTTTCTTTTAAAAACATTG
>QGVC01000118.1 GCA_003242645.1 Pseudomonadota bacterium | reverse complement strand
GTCGAGCGTTCGCTGATGCTGGTCACGGCGTTGGCGCCCAAGATCGGCTACGACAATGCCGCCAAGATTGCGAAAGAGGCACACAGGAAAGGTACGACGTTGCGCGAGGAGGCCGTTGGCGGCGGCTACGTCACGGCCGAGGAGTTCGACGCCATCGTTCGCCCCGAAAAGATGATCGCGCCCGACGAGTGATGTGAGCGGAGGAGCCTCCTATGGCCGAAATCGTGAACCTTCGCCGCTTCAGGAAGCAGAAGGCGCGTGAAGCCAAGGAGGCTCAAGCCGCGGCCAACCGTGCAGCCTTCGGCCGTCCCAAGCACGAACGCGAACGCGCCAAGGCTGAGCGCGAGCTGCAGCAGCGGCGGCTCGATGCGTTAAGGCGGGAGACTGCTCCTGAGTAGAGGTTGAATTTGAAGCCGCTCAAGCGCTCCTTCACCATCGCAGGGCACAGCACATCGATCTCGCTCGAAGAGCCGTTTTGGGAGGCGCTGAAGGAGGCGGCGGCAGAAAGAGGGCAGCCGGTGGCCGCGCTTGTTCAGGAAATCGACGCGAAGCGCGGCAGCATGGGCCTATCGAGCGCTGTGCGCGTCTGGCTTCTCGAATATTACAGATCGCGCGGCAGAGGTGTGTTGGAGGAGGGATCTTAGCTGCCTGACCGGCTTGGCCGCGGCCATTGACCGTCCCATTGCCTTGGTGCGGCGGGTGGTATGACGGTCCGTGACGACGGCGCCCGGTCCGGCTCAACGGTCATTTGCTGGGGCGTCGGGCCCGGTGAGGTCGGGAACGGGAAGGGCACGTCGATTGTCAAACCCTGCGCTCCTTGCAGCTCCTCGAGCCGCCTCATGCGCTGTTCTTCGAGCAGCCTCAAACGCTCCTCCTCCAGCCTCCTCTGCCGCTCTGCTTCGGCACGGGCTCTGGCCTCGTCCTCACGGCGCAGCCTCTCCAGATGTTCGACGTCGCGCTCCATCTTGCGCACGGCCAACTCGCGCTCCAAAGCGTCCATCACGAGCTGCGGCTCGAGGCTGCCCAGCGATTGCAGCGGCCCAACATAGATGACCGAAATGCCGGGAAGCGGCGTGCGGCTCCCCCGCGTCGTCGCCTTCGGCTGGAGCTTCCATTCGACATCGATCTTCAGCTCAGCCAGTTCGACCGTCGTCTGATTGGTGATCTTGGTTTCAGGAGTTTCGATGGAGAAGGTGCCGACCCGGAGCGCGCCAGCGCCGATCTCTACCGGTACTTTCAGGTTGCCAAGGGAAAGGGGCTCGCTGGCCAGAGCTGTCCTCAGGAGCTGCTCAAGTGGCTCGGCCGCCTCGTTGTTGTCGCTGGACAGCATGGTGTCGGCCGCCTTCTCGATTGCTCTGGGGGAGAGCCGGTCCCACCGGGCAGACTTCAACACAAGCTCTCCTTTGCCTGTCAGCACCGGCAGCAGGGCGCGTGGGGTAATGGCCTGCCCCGAGAACTCCAAGGAAAGCTGCAATGCGCCGGCGCCAAGCGGGGCATCGCTGGCGCCTTTGATCTGATCCAACTTGAGCTCGTGGAACCCGAAGGCACCGGAAACTTGGCCGCCGGCCGCGGTCTTCTCGAGCTTGAAGGCGCCAGACACCGCACCACCGAGGGCTTGCCCCTCGAGCTTCGTGATGGTGATGCGGCCGGGCTCCAGGACCGCCTCGATGACAGCGTCGGACAGCGCGAAGCTCTCGCCGAGTGTCAGGGTCTTGGCCTCGAGCTTGATGCGTCCACTGATGTGCTCGAGATTGCTGAAGTCGAATGGCCGGTCGCGCCAATCGGTGATTTCGGCGAGGTCGCGAATGAGCAAGCCGTCGATGCTGCCGTCGAGCGCGAGCGCGAGGATACCTGGCAGAGATGCGCTGTCGGCCTTGAGATCGAGATCCACCTCGCGGGCGCCTTCCGAGCCGGACAAGTGAATTTGGCCCGTCAGCTGTGTCCCTGCGATGTCCAGAGATGAAAGCTCAAGCGTAAGACGGCCGCCATCTGCCTTCAGGCCGAGCGTCCCGTTCAACCCGCCTTCGGAGGCTTGAGCCGGCTGAGGCAGCCCCGCGAGGCGCAAGGCGCTAGCGGTGCTCGCAGCCGCAAACTCCATTTCGCCTTCGAATTTTGGATCGGCGTTCGCCGGAAGAGAGCCACGCCCCTGCAACGAGAGCCGAAGCGCGTCCTGGACAAATTGGAGGTGAACAGCCGTTTCGTGCTCCGGCGTGCCGACCGCTTTCAGAACGAGGCGGCCGTCGTTCGGCGCATCCGTGTCTGTTTGGCTGGCGTTCTGTCCACCGAGCAGCAGACCACGGGCGATGCGCGCAACCTCGGGGCTATCGGAGGTCAGCATCACGTCCACAGGCGCCCCGCGCCACCCCTCGATCCCTCCGGCAAGGTGCAAGGTCGCCACGAGGGGCTTGGAATGAGCGGTGCCGTCGATGGTGATCTCTGCAACCGTACTGTCACGCTGGCCGAACTGCATGGAGAAGGCGAGGCGCAGCGGAGCAAGGGCCGAAAGCCACTGCCTTTTGCCGGGGTCAAGGTCGGGGGCGCCAATGTTCAGCGCTTCGGCAAGGGCAGCTGGTGTTGAAGCTTCGACGACCCCGAATAGCGAGCCAGTGGCTCTGTTGGCGAAGTCATGGACCGTGCCATCGACCTCCAGCTTGAAGCCTTGTGGCGTGTAGGCCCGCAGGTTTGGGATGCTGAGGTTGCCGTTCTCTATAGCCAGGTTCGCGTCGACGTTGTGCAACACCCGTGTTCCGTCGGTGAGCGCGTCGGCGCGGACGTGCAGGCGAATGTCGGCTTCGGCGAGGCTTGCAGCAAGCTCCGATAAGCCGGAACCCGGGTCGGCACCCGCAAGGGCACTGAGGTTCGCCTTCAGCAGATCTGGACCCAAGGAGCCGGGCAGAACTCCGGAAATGTCCGCGTGCCCCGTCTCGAGCGAAATCACGAGCTTGCGGCGCCCCTCCCACTGGTAGGCGACGTCACCGTTCAGGCGGTTCGGGCCCGTGTCCACGCTCGCGTTGGTGAGCTCAAGCCCTTCTTCGCCCAGCTTGAGGCGACCGCTGAAGGAAAATCCGGCGTCGCTGCGCGCTTCGGCAAACGGAGTTCCCCGCGCTGCCCACGCTATGAATCGATTGAAGTTGCCGCCTCTCAGGAGGATTTCCCCGTCGAATGCCTCGGCGGTGCCTGAGCCCGAGAGCGAGCCCGCCAGCTCCACGCGGGAGCTGCCGGGGAGCGCAGCCTGAAACTGTTTGATCGTCAGTCCGCCGCCAGTGTTCTCGATGGACACAGTCAGATCACTGATCACATCGCCGGCCAGGTTGGCCTGATCGATCTTAAGATTCGCAGCGACCTCCGCCTCTGTCGGCAGGAACTCGATGACACTGGCGGTCAAGTTTCGGATCGCCGTGAGCGCATTGGCCTCTGGATCGACATCAGCGATCCGGTCGAGATCGAGCCACCGCGACGCGAGGCTGGCTTTCACCACTGGACGGTCGTGCCAGCTCGCTTCGGCGGTGCCGGTGAGCAGTTGCGGCTGCCCGTTCTGCTCGAACGAGAAAGAGATATCGCTGAGCTTGGCGCTGATTGCGGTGGCGCTGACGTTGGCCCGGACTTCGAAGACTCCTCTGGCGAGCAACCCGGCAGGAAGGGAAGGCTGATCGTCTCCCTCTGCGGTGGTTGGGCGCAACCCCTCTCTATTGCTGGTGATCGGAATGACGGCGGTCAGGTTTCCGTCGAACTGCGGTCGGTCAAACAGGTCCACGACGCTGCCGTCGAACATGTACGAGTTCCCCGTATCGGGGGCACGTACAGTGACCTTGAGCCGGGTGCTGCCGTCCGGATCGGGTGCCGCGGTAGAGACGCGCACCTCGCGGACCTTGCTATTCCATCTGACGTCCGCCCGCACCCGGTAGGGCCCTTCGAGGGCAGGGGCCGACAACTCGGCGTTCGCGATCTCGATCTTGGTCAGAGGCTGGCCCGCAACATCATGGACCGTGAGCACGCCCTCATTGATATGGACCGACTGCAGCGCCACTCCCCGCGGCACGAACGGCAGCGCTGCTTCTTGGATACGGAAGTTGCGCCAGTTCCCTCCGCCGTCCTCTTCGATCTGCAGCCGCAGGACGGGCCGCTCCAGCTCCACCTGCTTGGCTTCGAAAATGCCCTGAACGAGCGACGGCAAATCAAGCCACATCGTGAAACTGTCGGCCCGGAACAGAGCCTCGCCGTATTCGGCGTCGGCGATGCGCGGCTTCTCGAACCGGACGTAGGGCATGGGCAGCAGGCGCAGGCTGACGTCGCCGCCGATCCGGACCTCTCGGTCGAGCATGCGGGAGGCTTGCTCCTCGAAGACGCCGCGGTAGCCGTTCCAGTCCACGGCGTAGGGCACCGCGAACAGCGCAGCGAGCAGCGCGACAATGAGGCCGGCGATCCAGAGGAGTGCGCCGTTCATGCTCAACCTACTCCGCGTGGTCGTGTAAATCGCATCAGGTCTTATCCGGACCGCTGGGCGCGAGGACCACTCCGGTACAGCTGCTCGGCGTCAACCGGCGCGGATGCCCTGACGTTCCGCTTTATCGCACAGCTCGCGGAAAGTTGGGACATCTTTCCGGTTTCGACGGCACGGAGAGGCTCAATAGCCTGTGCGTGGCTGCCGCAGGCACCGGATTTGCCGCTTTTGGCGTGCTATATTTAGGCAATGCAGTCGAATCGTAAGCACCAGGTACCAAACCCGGCCGAGTCTGTTCGTCCCGCGGCCGAATCAGGCGGGCGATCCCCTGCAGATGGTCTGACCGTGTCGCAACGGGCTTTGCGGGCTGCAGAGCCGCCCTACCTCGCGGGTCTCAATGAAGCGCAGCGCGAAGCCGTCGAGGCGCTCGACGGTCCCGTGCTGGTCTTGGCCGGTGCCGGCACCGGCAAGACGCGCGTGCTCACGACGCGCATCGCCCACATCCTCGCCTCAGGCCGCGCACGAGCGAGCCAGATCCTCGCCGTCACCTTCACCAACAAGGCGGCGCGCGAGATGAAGGAGCGCGTCGGGCAGCTCATCGGCGGCGCCGTTGAAGGCATGCCCTGGCTCGGCACGTTCCACTCGATCGGCGCCAGGATTCTGCGCACCCACGCGGAGCTGGTGGGCTTGAAGAGCAGCTTCACGATCCTCGACACGGATGACCAGCTCCGTCTCATGAAGCAGGTCATCGAGGCGGGTGGCGTGGATAGCGATCGCTGGCCAGCCCGTCAGCTGGCTGCGCTGATCGACAGCTGGAAGAATCGGGGGCTTTCGCCAAGCCAGGTGCCGGCAGGTGAGAGCTTCGCCTTTGCCAACGGCAAGGGGGCGACGCTCTATGCCGACTACCAGAAGCGCCTGAAGGAGCTCAACGCAGTTGATTTCGGCGACTTATTGCTCGAAGGCCTCAGGCTGTTTCGCGAGCACCCTGACGTCCTGGCCGACTATCAGCGCCGCTTTCGCTTCATGCTGGTGGACGAGTACCAGGACACCAATGTCGCCCAGTATCTCTGGCTGCGGCTGCTGGCCCAGGGCTCGACATCGCCCAATCTGTGCTGCGTCGGCGACGACGACCAGTCCATCTACGGCTGGCGCGGCGCCGAGGTGGAGAACATTCTGCGGTTCGAGAAGGACTTCCCGGGCGCGAAGGTGATCCGGCTCGAGCGCAATTATCGCTCCACCGGCCACATCCTCGGTGCGGCGTCCGGGCTCATCGCGCACAACCGGGGCCGGCTCGGCAAGACGCTGCATACGGACGATGGCCTTGGCTCCAAGGTGATCGTCACCGGCGTCTGGGACGACGAGGAGGAGGCGCGCACGATCGGCGAGCACATTGAGGCGATGCAGCGCGCTGGACAGCCGCTCAACGAGATCGCCATCCTGGTGCGAGCTTCGTTCCAGATGCGCGCATTCGAGGACCGGTTCATGACGCTGGGTCTGCCCTATCGGGTGATCGGCGGTCCGCGATTCTACGAGCGCCAGGAGATCAAGGATGCGATCGCCTACCTGGAGGTGACGCTCAATCCCGCCAACGATCTCAAGTTCGAGCGCATCATCAACGTGCCGAAGCGCGGGCTGGGCGACACCACGATGAAACGCATCCATGCGCTGGCCCGCGCAAAGGACGTGCCCCTCTATCACGCGGCGCGCGCCATCACCGAGACGGAGGAGATCAGCGGCAAAGCGCGCAAGTCGCTCATTGATTTGCTCAACTCATTCGAGCGCTGGCGTGGCCTCGTGGGTTCGATGAAGCATACGGAGCTCGCCGAGCTGATCCTCGACGAGTCCGGCTACACGGCCATGTGGCAGCAGGATCGCTCGCCCCAGGCGCAGTCGCGGCTCGAGAACCTGAAGGAGCTGATCCGCTTCATGGACGAGTTCGAGTCGCTCGCCGGCTTCCTCGAGCACGTCTCGCTCGTCATGGACGCGGATCAAACCGACACCGACGACCGCGTGTCGTTGATGACGCTGCACGCGGCGAAGGGGCTCGAGTTCGACGTGGTCTTCCTCCCCGGCTGGGAGGAGGGGCTGTTCCCGCATCAGCGCTCACTCGACGAGAATGGCCAGGCCGGCCTCGAGGAAGAAAGGCGCTTGGCCTATGTGGGTCTGACGCGCGCCCGGCGGCAGGTGTTCATCTCGTTCGCCCAGAACCGCCGCACACGGGGATTGTACCAACCAGCCATTCCGTCGCGCTTTGTCGATGAGCTGCCGCCTGAGCATGTCGAGGTGGTGGAAGCGCCGAGCAGGTTCAGCGGTCCCTACGCTGAGTTCGATCGGTTTGCCGCCAATCCTTACGGTCGGAGCCGTTTCGACGATCTCGGTGGAAGCTTTCAAGCCAACTACCAGACGCCGGGTTGGCAGCGGGCGCAGCAGCGCTGGCGGCAGGGCGAGCGGCCGAGCCGCGGACCACTGACGATTGAAGGGGAGCTTGTCGCCTCCTCGACCGGCCGGTCGTCATTCCAAGGGGGAGAGCGGGTCTTCCACCAAAAGTTCGGGTACGGTCTGGTTGCCGAGGTCGATGGCAACAAGCTGACGGTCGACTTCGACAAGGCGGGCCGCAAACGCGTTGTCGACAGCTTCGTCGATCGAGTCTAAAGGGTACTCCCGTAAAGTCTGCCGGCTGAAGCTTCGGACTTGAACTTCCGTGGTCGAATGACACAATTCGACCACCTCCGGAGCGGATGCTCGCGCCGGAAATAGTACTCGAGGGGAGTTCAGAGTAATGGTCTTCACACGCAAGCCCGAGCCGAGGTCCGGCAACATCGACCCGCTGCAGATCAAGACAATGGATCAGGCGACAGGCACTCCAACACCAACTCCGATACGCACCAATAGCTATTCTGGCACGTCCGGGCAGGACGCTAACGAGTCCGTAATCGGCAACGACCTCACCATTGAGGGGCAGGCAATTACAATTCGCTGCCAGGGCTCATTGCGCGTCAATGGCAACATTCAGGCTGATCTGCACAGCGTGAAGCTGACGGTCGGTGAGGAGGCGGTCATCAGCGGCACCATCGCCGCCGAAACGGTCGACGTCTACGGCAAGGTGCAGGGTGCGATCCTGGGCTCGCGCGTTGTGCTGCATTCGAGCGCCGTGGTCGAAGGCGACATCCATAGCCAGGCTCTCGCCATTGACCAAGGGGCAAGCTTCGACGGCCGCTCCCGCAAGGTGAAGGATCCGTCCGAGATCGCGCCGCAGCTGACCTCCCCCAATCGGTCAAATAGCTGAGACGATTTCGTCGGAACAAGGCCTAACAGGCCGGACACCGTCCGGCCTGTTTGTATCTGAGACGTCAAAATAGAAGCGCGTAGCGCTCGTCACTTCTTTACGGGGGCGTGACTTGGGCTGTGCAGGAGGTCACGCCTCTTGGCGCTTCGACGTGATGATGTCCCAGGCGATGTTGATCCGCTTCATGCGCTCCTCGCGGTTCGCCCGGTCGGTCGGGTCCTTTGCGAGATCCGGATGCCAGCAGGCGCGTAGCGCGTCCACGAGCTTCTTCAGCGTCCGCAGATCGACATCCGGATTGACGCCAAGCGCCTCGTAGGCCTCGTACTTGTCCCGCGGCGGCTCGCGGCTGGTGAACCCGCCCGCAGAGAGGCTGCGGTAGGCTCCTTCAACGATATCGCGAAGTCTATGCAGCTCCCGAACAATTCGCTGCAGGCGGTTACGCATCCGCCGCCATTCCTCAGGCTCTTGAGGAGAGGCGGTCATCACAGCCGTCAGGAACTGTTCCAAGCTGCGCATCTCGCGCTGAAGAACGCGACGGAGGGGTGCCACGCCCTGCAGGTCGTCCACCCGGACCTCGATCTGTTGCAACAGGTTGTGCGCTGTGCGACACAGCTCTCCGCAGATCTTCTCGTCCGTGGGAGCGACAAGGGCCGTACCTGAGGTTTGGTCCGCGCCGTCCTGAGATTGGGCCTCCCTCTTGCTCGGCGGCCGGAAGGTGTGGACAACAGGTTGCCTTCCATCGGCGCTTACCCTGAAAGCGGGCGCCCTGGCGCGGCGAGCCCGCACCGAGTACCAGCCGATTCCGGAAACCAGGCAGGACAAAAGGGCAATGCCCATCAGCGCCGCCGTGACCTGATTCTCCAGTTTCGGGTCCTTGAGAGCGGCGGCTAGGGGTTCGAACGCGCTCAAGAACGAGTCCGACAACCAGGTAACGGCTTTGCTGCTCGCGAACTCCAGCATCGCCGACCAGCCGCGAACGGAGCTGGTGGCCTCCGGCTCAGCAGCGTCGGCGGCAGCTTCGGGCTCGGCCGATGCAGCGGCTGCGATGGCCTCCGAAACGTTGCGTACGAAAGCGCTGGGGTCCCTGTGCTCGATGCTGGCTGTGCTCTGGCTGCCCCCAGGTGAGGACATGGCGGACTCAGCAGCATCGTACGGCTCGTAGGCTGCCTCGGCTTCCGGGCTGGGCTGTGTACGGGCGATGTCTTCTTGGGTGTCAGGAGGCGTAGCGTGTTCGTGCGCCCAGAGGCGCTCAGCGTCGGCAGATGCGCTGGGTGGGACCGCTGCTGACTCACTTGGGGTCTGAAGCTGTTCACTATCGAAAGCGGTTACCCGCGGCTCTGGTAAAGGTGGCGGGGCGGGTGGGGGCAAGTCGACAAACTTGGCTCCGACCTCGTGAACCGGCGCAAAGCCGGGCGGCAGCACCCATTCCGCTCCCAACTGATCCAGCTCCCAGGGCTCACACTTCCGCATGAAGCCGGTCGTCGGGTCGCCGTCGGCGCAATCGCCCAGGCGCGGCCGCACCGAACGCGGTCTGATGTGGAGTCGCTCACCCTCGATCCACGCGGAAGTTCCGCTTCCGGAC
>QGVC01000537.1 GCA_003242645.1 Pseudomonadota bacterium | reverse complement strand
AGCGATAACGTCATCCTATTCCCGATCGTCAAAAGGCCTGAGCCATCTGAGCTGCACATGTCTCTCCTAGCGCGTCTGAAGAAACGCAGCGAAGAGCCGAAGGCGCGCGAGCAGGAAATGACCGATCGGGCCTGCACGGATACGTGGCGGAGCGACAAATTCGCGGATGCAAGGCTCTTTATCGACCGCCTTCTCACCCATCCACTTGGCGGGAAAGATTGGGTTCTGAAGTGCCTTGATGACATCAAGGAATACGTTGAGAGGAAATAACAGTTTGGGCCGGAGCGTTAAAGAGGGACACGCTCGTGCCGGTGGGAGAGCCACGCCCTGCTCCTCCGATAGTACCCGGCCCTGGGGAAGCGCCACCGTCGATATGGGTCGGCCCAAAACCTTTATCGAAATGAGACGTGAAATGAACGAAGACAATATCTGTGACATCGCCGGGGCAGAGAGAGAAATCATACCGGGTCGCCGTAAGCTGGGCTGCGATGAGATTGCTTGGATATCGGCCGCACTGGACCGCTTCGCGGCGGTCGCCCGCAATAGAAACATCTACAGCGAGCGCAGCATGAAGGGCGCGAAACTGGCCTGCCTGCTTGAGATCATGGATGTGGCGGGCTGCGAGTTCGAGGACGATGTTGCGCGACACAATGCGCTTTCGGACTTTCCCGAGCTGTGCCCAGACAAACCGCTGATGAACAAGACTCAATGACGAATTAGGTCAGTCGCGTGCGTAAAGACAAAGGACGATGAGCAATGCACGGAACGACTATCGAAATGCATTACATCAAGGTGGCAATCAGCGCCATCCTTCTTTCGGTACTGGCTGTTGGCCTCGGGGTGGGGCTGGCAATTGTGATGGGAGCGGGAAATTGACGGACGCATATGCGAATTGGCGAAAGCGGCTTGCTGGCGAGGTTGTGCCGATCCATGACGGGCAACCTGAGTGTGGAAGATACAAGATGCGGCGGGCAAAGAATGGGCCGTATCTGCCGGTCGCGATCTTCATGAAGGACGGCGAAATGAAGGCCGCCGTCGGCAAGGAGTTCGTTGACCCGAACGATGTTTGGCTGCACGCGGTCAAGAACCCGGTTTCAGAGGCAGATTACAAGTACGCCCTACAACGTGGTCATTTCCCAGACGAGCCGCCGCCGCGCACCGTTGGCGACAACAATCCGCCGTCGTCAATCGAAGAACTGATACCGCTCGAAACGCAGGAAGCATTGGATTGGCTCAAATCCATCGGCGAGATCAAATCGCAGCAGGACGCGGACATCGCCGGCAATCGTGTCACGGAGCTCCGCCGTCTCAAGAAAGAAGCCGAGACCGCGCACGCCACGGAAAAGAAGCCGATCCTCGAAGCCGGGCGCAAGATCGATGGCAAGTGGAAGCCGCTGATCTCCAGTGTGGATGATACGGTGAGGGCATTGCTCAACGCGGTGAACCGTTGGGGTGCCGCAGAACGCGCCAGATTGGCCCGTGAGGCCGAGGAAGCGCGGAAGAAGGCAGAAGCCGAGGCCGAAGCGAAACGCCGCGAGGCGGCCTCTAAAGGCCAGCCAGAGCCCGAAGATGTTCCTCTTCCGCTTGAGCCCGCACCGCCTCCGAAGATCCAGGTCGGCGGCGCGCGTGGCGCGAAGATCGGGTTCAGGACCGAGACCATTGCGGTGATCGAAGACTACGCCGCTGCGCTCCAGCATTTCGCCGAGCACGAGGAGATCAAGTCATGCATACAGAAGCTCGCCAATCGGGCCGCCAAGGCTGGAATGCAAGTGCCTGGCGTCAAAATCGAGAAGGTGCAAAAGGCGGTATGAGCACAGCCATTGTCGGATCGACGCCGAAGCAAGAGCCGGCCACAGTGTCGCCCCCAAGGGTTGAACCTAGCGCTTCCGTGACCATCGCCATGGCCAAGCGCTTCGGCATGGAGCCGGCGGCATTCGAGGCTACGTTGCGCGCAACGGTCGTGCCCAAGGATTGCTCGAGCGAGCAGTTCGCGGCGTTTCTTCTGGTCGCCAAGGAATACGGCCTCAACCCGATCACGCGCGAGATCTTCGCGTTCCCGACGCGCGGCGGCGGCATTCAGCCCATCGTCAGCATCGACGGCTGGCTGAACATCATGAACTCGCACCCGCAGATGGACGGCCTCGAATTTGAGGACCACATCGAGGACGGGAAGCTGGTCGCGGTGACGGCGCGCATCTGGCGCAAGGACCGCGCGAAGCCCACGACCGTCACCGAGTACATGGAAGAATGCAAGCGCAACACGGACACGTGGAAGCAATGGCCGTCGCGCATGCTTCGCCACAAGGCTGCGATCCAGTGCGCAAGATATGCGTTCGGGTTCGCCGGGATCATGGACCCTGACGAATACGAGCGCTGGCAGGAGCGGGAGAAACCGGCGCGCGCCAATCC
>QGVC01000117.1 GCA_003242645.1 Pseudomonadota bacterium | reverse complement strand
GGGAAGGGATCTTCAAAGGGCTTCCCAGGCCGTTTAAAGCAAAGCGCTATCCCTCCCTCAACGGGGAGCGCGCGAGTCTGCCCAACTGCCTTCACGTCACGGCGGAAACGCCCGACGGCATCATCATGGGCTTGCAGCACAAGACCCATCCGATCCACGGAGTTCAGTTCCACCCTGAGAGCATCGCGTCCGAGTGCGGACACGACCTGCTCGCCAACTTCCTGACTCTAGCCGGGCTCAGCCCGCGACGGCGCAACGTGCGGTCCGCCAAGGCCGCCTGACCTTATCGAAGCTCGAGTACAGAGAACACCGATGTCGACCAACGAATTGAGGCATCTGATCCAAAAGGTGGCCACAGGCGCCACCCTCAATTCCGAAGAGATCCGCACCGCACTCGAGACGATGACGGCGGGCCTTGCGACGCCTGCGCAGATGGGCGCCTTCCTGATGGCGTTGCGCGTGCGCGGCGAGACGGTCGAGGAGATCACCGGCGCGGCCCAGTTGATGCGCTCGAAGATGACCCGCGTCGAAGCGCCGGAGGACACAGTCGACATTGTTGGCACGGGCGGCGACGGTCAGGGTACGTACAATGTCTCGACCTGCGCCTCCCTCGTTGCGGCAGGTGCGGGCATGCACATCGGCAAGCATGGCAACCGGGCCGTGTCCTCCAAGGCCGGAGCGTCCGACGTGCTGGCGGCGCTTGGCGTCAAGCTCGACGTGCCCCCTCCCATCATCACCGATTGCATCATCAAGGCCGGGGTCGGCTTCATGTGGGCGCCGATGCACCATTCGGCCATGAAGCATTGGGCGCCAGTTCGGGCTGAGCTCGGCATCCGCAACATCTTCAACTTGCTCGGCCCGATCTCGAACCCCGCCGGCGTGAAGCGGCAGGTTGTGGGCGTCTTCGCGGCGCAGTGGGTCGAGCCGATCGCGCACGTGCTGAAGAACCTGGGGTCCGAGCACGTCTGGGTCGTCCACGGCCACGACGGCCTCGACGAGCTGACCACGACCGGCTCAACAACTGTGGCCGAGCTCAAGGACGGCAAGATCGAGGTGTTCGAGATCACGCCCGCGGATGCTGGCCTGCCGCCTGCCAAGCTTTCCGACTTGATCGGTGGAAATGCCGAGGTGAATGCCGCAGCCATCCGGGATGTGCTCGCTGGAAGACCAGGGCCGTTCCGCGACATTGTCCTGCTCAACACAGCCGCGGCATTGATCGTCGGAGGCAAGGCGCGCAATCTGAGAGAGGGTGTCGAGATCGCCGCCCGTTCGATCGACAGTGGCGCCGCACAACGCGCGCTCGACCGCCTGATCGCCATTACGAACGGGCGGGACTAGCATAGCGGCATGACGGATATTCTCGACAAAATCACGCGCTATAAGCTCGAAGAGATCCGGGCGGCGAAGGAGAGCCGGCCGCTCGCCGAGGTGGAAGCCGCCGCACGCAGCGCTGCACCAGTACGGCCGTTCGCGGGTGCCATCGAGGCGACGCTCGCAGCAGGCCGCTTCGCGCTGATCGCCGAGATCAAGAAGGCGAGTCCGTCCAAGGGTTTGATCCGGGCCGACTTCGAACCTGCGGAGCTAGCGCGCGCCTACGAGGCCGGGGGCGCCACCTGCCTCTCCGTGCTGACCGATACTCCCTCGTTTCAGGGGGCACCGGCCTACCTGACCGAAGCGCGTTCTGCCACCCGGCTGCCTGCCCTGCGCAAGGACTTCATGCTCGACCCCTATCAGGTCGTTGAGGCGCGCGCTTGGGGTGCCGACTGCATCCTCATCATCATGGCCCAGGTCGACGATGCCACGGCTCGCACGCTTGCAACTGCGGCCCGCGAATGGGGCATGGATGCCATCGCCGAGGTCCACGATGAGGAGGAGCTCGACCGGGCGCTTCAGCTCGACTGCCGGCTCATCGGCATCAACAACCGCAACCTCAAGACCTTCGAGACCACACTGGAGACCACGGAGCGGCTCGCACCGAAGGTGCCGAAGGACCGCGTCGTCATCGGCGAGAGCGGCATTTTCACCCACGCCGACTTGAAGCGGCTTGCCAATGTGGGTGTAAAGACATTCCTTGTTGGCGAGAGCCTGATGCGTCAGGCCGACGTCACCGCCGCAACGCGGGCACTCCTTGGTCTCGGCGGCGCGGCTGAAAGGTCAGTTGCATGAGCCACGGCCCGCTTACGCACCTTAACGAGAAGGGCGAAGCGCGCATGGTGGACGTCTCGGACAAGGCCGTGACACATCGAACGGCCCGTGCCGAGGGGTTCGTCTCCATGCGGCCGGAGACGCTCGCGCTGGTCGAGACCGGACAGGCCAAGAAGGGCGACGTGCTGGCAACGGCGCGCATCGCCGGCATCATGGCGGCGAAAAGGACGCATGAGCTGATCCCGCTCTGTCACCCCCTGCCCATCTCGAAAGCGACGGTCGATTTCGATCTTTCACAAGACCCACCCGGCATACGCGTCACCGCGGAGGTGAAGGTCACCGGGCAGACCGGAGTCGAAATGGAGGCCCTGACGGCCGTTTCCGTTGCCTGCCTCACCATCTACGACATGCTGAAGGCAGCGGATAAGACGATGACGTTTTCAGGCATTCGTCTTCTTGAGAAGACAGGCGGCCGCTCGGGAGATTTCAAAGCCGGCGAGAGAAAGGAGAGCTGAAACTTCGTGGCGCTGTCGGTCGAAGAGGCTCTGCAGAGAATTATCGCGGACGTCACGCCAACGCCCGCGGAGCTGGTGCCGATCGCGCAGGCCGCCGGGCGCATCCTTTCCGAACCGCTCACGGCACGCCTGACCCAGCCGCCATTCGATGCCTCGGCCATGGACGGCTACGCCGTCCGGAGCGCCGACGTTGAAAAGCTGCCCGTGAGGTTGAAGGTGATCGGGCAGGCTGCCGCCGGCCATCCCTTTGAGGGCCATGTCGGACCTGGAGAAGCTGTGCGCATTTTCACCGGCGCGCCGCTGCCGGTGGGGGCTGACGCGATCGTCATTCAGGAAAACACGGTGGCGTTGGATGGATCCGTGGAGGTCCGCGAGGGGCGTCCCGATCCCGACCATATCCGCCGCCGCGGCTTCGATTTTCAGCAGTCGGATCTTTTGCTCAACCCGGGGCGCCGGCTTGGTCCGCGGGAGGTGACGCTCGCGGCGGCAGCCGGCTACGGCGAGGTTCCTGTCCGGCGTAAACCTGTCGTCGCGATCCTGGCGACGGGCGATGAACTGGTCTCACCTGGCACGCTGCCCGGCCCAGGTCAGATCGTCTCGTCCAATCCACTGGGAGTGGCGGCGCTCCTCACACAAGCCGGCGCAGATGCGAGACTTCTTGGCATCGCGCGGGACAATCGCGAGAGCCTTATCCAGCATGTCGAAGCGGCCCGGGATGCCGATGTTCTGGTGACCATCGGAGGCGCCTCCGTGGGAGACCACGACCTCGTCGGGCCGGTGCTGCAAAGCCTCGGCATGGAGCTGTCCTTCTGGAAGATCGACATGCGGCCGGGCAAGCCGCTGCTCTACGGCCGTTTGGGGCCACAGCGCGTCATCGGCTTGCCAGGCAATCCCGTATCCGCACTGATCTGCACGCGGGTATTCCTCGTGCCCCTGGTGCGGCGCCTGCTTGGCCTGCCCGACGAGGAGGCGGCCGCCGTCCGTGCTGTCCTTGCCGAGCCTGTGGAAGCCAACGGCCCTCGGCAGCACTACATGCGGGCTACACTGCAACGCGAGCCCGACGGGCGCCAGCTCGTGCGGCTTGCACGCTCCCAGGACAGCTCGCTCTTGGCCCCGCTCGCTGCCAGCAACGTTCTGTTAGTACGGCCGCCGCATGCTCCGGCGCTGCCTGCCGGTGCCGAGGTCGAAGTTCTCCTTCTGGATTTTTAGCCCTCGGCCGTCCTTTGTGGACGGGCAGGCTTGCAGAACAAGACCGGTACGAGTATCTTGTTCATGTTTTGTACAGGCACACGGGTAGCAGGGCTGTCTTGCAGATGGGGCGCCGGATCAGATGCTGACACAGAAACAGAAAGAGCTTTTGCTTTTCATTCACGCGCGCCTGCAGGAGACCGGTGTTCCGCCGTCGTTCGATGAGATGAAGGATGCTCTGGACTTGAAGTCGAAGTCCGGCATCCATCGGCTCATCACCGCCCTCGAGGAGCGCGGCTTCATCCGGCGTTTGCCCCACCGCGCTCGTGCGCTCGAGGTGATCAAGTTGCCGGAGAATGCGGAGGCAGCCCAGCCACGGCGAACCGGCTTCACGCCCAGCGTTATCGAGGGCCGGCTCGGCAAGCAGTCGCAGCTCGCCATCCCATCATCCAGCATGATCGACACCCGCACGGTCTCCGTGCCGGTCATGGGCCGCATCGCTGCCGGCGTGCCGATTAGCGCCATTCAGACCCACACGCACGACATCGCGTGTCCTCCGGAGCTGTTGTCCACTGGCGAGCACTTTGCGTTGGAGGTGCGCGGCGATTCGATGATCGAAGCCGGCATCCAGGACGGCGACATCGTCATCATCAAGCGCTGCAATACGGCGGAGAACGGCGATATCGTCGTCGCTTTAGTGGATGGGGAGGAGGCGACGCTCAAACGTCTCCGGAAGCGCGGCTCCGCCATCGCTCTCGAAGCTGCCAACCCGAATTACGAGACGCGCATCTTTGGGCCGGACCAGATCGAGATCCAGGGGCGTCTCGTCGCCCTGATGCGGCGCTATTGAGGCTGCAGTAGCCGGACATTGGTGCATCACAGTCGTGTCGTTGCCGGCGCGGACCACGAACAGCGCGCAAGGTTTGAGATCGTGAGCTGACGCTCTGCCAGCACCGCTCCCTCGCATTCGAGGATAGCTGCTTAGGGCTCCTCCTCGGACTGAGCTTGCAGCTGATCGATCACTGGATCATCGTCATCCTCGAAGTTGGAATGGCTTCGGCGTGACGTTTCGCTCAAGTCGTCCGAGGCAATGCTCTCAGCTGTCTGAGAGGCGGCGTTTTGGCGCTCCGCACGCCCGCTTCGGCGCGGCCGCTCAGGTGACCTCGACCATGGGCGGTTGCCGCGGAAATCGACGACGGTCACAACGGAAATGCCCGTTTCCCCGATGTAGACGGCGTGGGTTCCGCGATCGCGAACGGCATAAAAATCGATTGCGATTTCCTTCGGATTACAGCCCTTGGGCCGAGGAAATGGAATTACGAGTATATCAGCGCGGCTACAATCTTCAGCCAAAGCCGCGGGATGGCGCACCACCGCAACCGTCCGATTCTTGACGTTCGCCGTGCAGCCGACGGCATCGCAGCGAAACACATCCGAGGCCGGGTGGTAAGATCGCGCGTCACCATCGCTTTCGAGCCAGCGCTGCAGCTCATAGCTCCCTCCAGCGGCGGGCAGCGCGGAAAGCCGGCCTTGCGGCCCACGAACGGCGACAAGCTCCGCATTGCGACCGACGAGAATGTCAGGCCGCGACATGGTCGGTGCCAAAGCCAGCCCTGCTGCAAAGATGCCGATACCCAGTAGCCGCCAGCGCGTGCGCCACAGGCAAAGCCACAAGCCTCCCAGCAGCATGAGCCCCATAGCGACTTCGGAAAATGCGGGAATGCTGGCGACGGCGCCAGGAAGTTGGGCAACGGAATAGGCACACCAGACGATCACACGAATGCCCTTTTCCATCACCCAAAGCGGCAAGGCCTCGAGGCCAAACGGCATCGCGATCAGTGTGGCGAGTGCCGCCGGCATGACGATGATGTTGCAGACTGGAACGGCGATGAGATTGGCCAGCACGGCATACTGCTGGCTGGTATTGAAATGGAAAGCGGAGAATGGAGCGACTGCGAGACTGGCTATGACCGTCGTCAGGATGATGCCGCCGAAAAAAAGCAGGAAACGCAAAATCGGCCCGAACCGCGGGCCCGGCCCTACTCCCCGCTGCTCGGCGCGATCGCGGATGTACTCATAGGCTGACACCAGCGCGACCACGGCGGCAAACGACATCTGGAAACCGGCATCGAAAAGACTTTCGGGGGCAATGGCGATGATGATCAGCGCGGCCAGGGCAACATTCCGCAGCGCCAATGCCGGCCGATCGAGCATGATGGCGCCGAAGGCAATCGTGATGGTGATCCAGGCGCGGACGGTCGGAAACGAGCTTCCCGAAATCAGGAGGTAAGCAAAAGCTCCGACGACAGCGATTGCCGCGGCCCATTTCTTGATCGGATAGCGCAACGCGATTGCCGGTATCGCGGCGAGCCCAAGCCGGACTGCGTAGAATATGGAGCCCGCCATCACGACCATATGCAGGCCGGAGATCGACAGGAGATGCACGAGGCCGGAGTCCCGGAATGCCTGCGTGGTCTCCGGAGAAATGCCTCCGCGCTCACCAGTGATCAGAGCTGTGGCGAGCGCGCCCTCCTCGCCTGGGAGAACCGCGGTGACACGCTCGCCAATTGTCTGGCGCAGCCGCTCCGTTGCAAGCATGAACCGGAGCGACCATGGCGGTTTCGCACCATCTTTCAGGATTTGCGGGCGATCAACCGAGTACCCCACGGCGCCAAGCCTGGCGAACCACGCGGCACGCGCGAAATCGTACCCACCCGGCAACGCTGGCATGGATGGTGGCGCGAGGTTGGCCCTCAGCCGGACCAATTGGCCAGGCTCAAGGCTATCAGCCGATATCGACATGAGGCGCAGGCGCACGCGGCGCGGCGTCTGCTCAGGCGGGAAATTTCCCAGGCGCCTGACCCAGACGGTGACACGCTGGCCCCGCGTCGAACGCGGCTCAACCGTCTCCAGGAACCCTTCGACCTCGACACGGTAGAGCTGACGTTCCAGCACCGGCGCAGCCACCCAATCGCTCCTCACCTTCGCTGCGGCAAAACCGAGCGACACCGCCAAAGCGCTGTTGATTGCGACGATGCCGAGCGTCCCGGTCCGAGCGACGGCCGCCAAGGCGATCACAATAACCGCGGGCATAAGCGCTGCGAGAAGGCTCGGCTCCGCCGGCAGCTTGAAATAGGCGAAGATTCCGAGGCCGAAGAGCACAGGGATCCAAAGAAACCAGCGGTCCTGCTCCTCCTGAAGCTGGTTCGTGAGCCATCGAACGAGCGCCGCCCGCGCTACCCAGCGCGATTCGGCCGCATCGGCCGCACCCTCCCCCAGAGTCACGAAACGCCCCCGCCCCGCTCGCTCCCTCGGCCCGGCTGTGCTAAACCGCGGCGCACGTCTTCATCGGGAAACAGAGACTAGCGCAAATCATGAGCACCGGCACAGCGGACCGCGGGTCCGGCGTTGTTACGCGTTTCGCGCCCTCACCGACAGGCTTCTTGCACATCGGCGGCGCGCGGACGGCCCTGTTCAACTGGCTCTACGCCAAGCACACGGGCGGGAAATTCCTGCTGCGCATCGAGGATACCGACCGCGAACGGTCGACCAAGGAGGCAATCGACGCCATTCTCGATGGGTTGAAGTGGCTGGAGCTCGATTGGGACGATGAGCCGGTTTTCCAATCGACCCGGGTTGACCGCCACCGCGAGGTCGTCGAGGAGCTGCTCCGTACGGGCAATGCCTATCGGTGCTACTGCACCCCCGAGGAGCTCGAGGCCATGCGCAAGAAGGCCGAGGCAGAGGGCCGGCCCCCCGTCTACAACGGCTACTGGCGCGACCGCGACCCCTCCGAGGCGCCTCCCGGTGTGAAGCCGGCCATTCGCATCAAGACGCCGCGCACTGGAGAGACCGTCATTGAGGATCGGGTGCAGGGCCGGGTCGTGTTCCAGAACGAGCACCTGGACGACCTCATCATCCTGCGCAGCGACGGGACGCCAACGTACAATCTCGCGGTCGTCGTCGATGACCACGACATGGGCGTCACCCACATCATCCGCGGCGTGGATCACCTCACCAATGCCGCGCGCCAGATGCAAATCTACCGCGCCCTGGGTTGGGAGGTGCCCGTCTTCGCCCACGTCCCGCTGATCCATGGCCCCGATGGCGCCAAGCTCTCCAAGCGTCACGGTGCACTGGGCGTCGAGGCGTACCGGGCGATGGGCTACCTGCCTGCGGCTTTGCGCAACTATCTCGTGCGCCTCGGCTGGAGCCACGGTGATGACGAGATTTTCACGACGGAGCAGATGATCGAGTGGTTCGACCTCGATGGCATCGGCCGCTCGCCCGCGCGCTTCGACTTTGCCAAGCTTGAGGACCTGAACGGCTACTACATCCGCAACACGCCCGACGACGAGCTGCTCGAACGAACCAAGCAGGCTCTACCGGAGATGGAGAACGGCCGTGAGCTCGAGGCGCGATTCGCGTCGGCCGGCTGGGAGAAGCTTGCCGCCGCCTTACCCAGCCTGAAAACGCGCTCGAAAACACTGAAGGAGTTGGTCGACGGCGCGGCCTTCATCATCGCCGAGCGCCCGCTTGCCCTGGATGAAAAAGCCACAAAGCTTCTCACCGAGGACGCTCGCAAGGTGCTCGGGCGATTGCTTCCCCGGCTCGAAGCAGCCGAGTGGACCGCCAGCGCGCTCGAAACCGAAGTGCGCAGCTTCGCGGAAGCCGAAGGCCTTAAGCTTGGTGGCGTGGCACAACCGCTCAGGGCGGCGCTCACCGGCCGCTCCGTGTCTCCGCCAGTGTTTGACGTGATGGCTGTGCTGGGCCGCGATGAGGCCCTCGCGCGGATCCGGGATCAAGCACTGGCTTAAGGACGAACCGCTTGCTGCGATCCAGCCCGTGGGAGCGCGAACCGCCGTAATCCTCGGACGTTGTTCGGTGTCGTTCGCGTGAACTCGAAGCTGCAAGTTTCGCCCATTGGCCGTCTTGTCGCAGCGCGAAATGTGTAATAGCAGGTGGCGCCAGGCTGCCGAAGCGTGCCGCGCTCCTCGACGGTGGGCGTACGGGGCAGGCGTCGAGACGATCGAAAGGATTGGCGATGAACGTGCACGACAGCGCGTCGGGCAAGGCCGACACGAAAACCGCGACTCTGACCTACAATGGCAAGCAGGTGACTTTGCCGGTCCGCTCTGGCTCGATAGGGCCGGATGTCATCGACGTCACTCGCCTTTACCGAGAGACCGGCTGCTTCACCTACGATCCGGGCTTCACGTCGACCGCCAATTGCTCGTCCCGCATCACGTACATCGACGGCGAGAACGGCATACTCCTTTATCGCGGCTACCCGATCGAGCAGCTGGCGGAGCAGTCGACCTTCATCGAGGTTTGCCACCTACTGCTTTACGGTGAGCTGCCGACGAAGCAGCAGCTGGAGGAATTCCGTAACACCATCACCCGCCACACGATGGTGCATGAGCAGATGACCCGTTTTTTCACCGGTTTCCGGCGGGACGCGCACCCGATGGCCATCATGGTGGGGA
>QGVC01000536.1 GCA_003242645.1 Pseudomonadota bacterium | reverse complement strand
CAGCCTGTCGGACAGCGTCGATTTCCCGTGGTCGATGTGGGCGATGATCGCAAAGTTTCGGATCAAGGATGTGTCTGTCATGCCGGGGTAGATAGCACCCGGTCTGCCGTGGCAAAAGGGGCGCGGCGCAGTGTCAGATAACGATCGCACGCATCTGGGCTGTGATCCCACAGCTGAGACCGACGTCGCAGGGGGTCATGAGTAGGGTCACGGTGCCCAGCCGCCATGCGAGGACGTTCAGCCCTCGGGTGCCAGCCTCAGGCACCTGTCCCAACAAGCGCCAGCACGGTTACTCTCGAATGTTTACCTTCCAGCGGAAGAAGCAAGTAGTGACGAATGCTGGAGAAGGTGTGGCAATATCCCGTAGGTCATGACCTGGCTGGCAGCGGAGCACCCGCGACCCTCATCTGGGATCCGCTCTGCGGACTTGAGGTGAAGTCTCTGATTACCGGCGCGCTATCTCAGTTTGCCAATGCGCCCACCTCAGCCAACTGGTTAGGCGGTTTTTTTTAGAAGGGTATTACAACGGAAGGTATGGGCCCGGTAGCCTCGGGAAATGCATTCTGCGATGCAATCGCGCGACCATTCGTTGCGATGAACATGCTCGATAATGATAAGTTGCGGCCATAGGGTCTCGGGGGCCTCATCCAAGAACGGACACAGCACGCGATCTTCGTGCCCCTCAATGTCGATCTTGAGGGCGTCGATCTTCTCGACACCAAGCTCTCTCACGAGGCTGAGCAGTGAGCGTATCGTAACCGGCACGCCCGACTCGGCTAAGTGATTTTCACCTTCCTTCTCGGTGAGAGCTAATCTGCCCTCACCGTCATAGTGACTGATGGCAACGGCGTGGGTCTCGATAGTCGTTCCAGGCGCAATATGCCCTGTGCGGCGAGCCTGTTGTTCATTGAACCGAAGCCGGCTCAAAAGTTCGGCGCGAGGCTCGATAGCTATAATGCGAGAGCGATCGCCAGCATGGATGGCCGCGTCGAGTGTGTAAATACCAGCGTTTGCCCCAACGTCGATAAAGACGGAACCTTCGTTCTTGATGAAATGCCTAATGGCGCGCCGTTCAGCAACGTCGAGCCGTTCCGGCCTAAACAAAGCCCGCTGTTCCGACAAATTTCTCGCGGGATAAAGACGTACCGGGCGCCCTTCCAGCATCACATCGACAGGACCTTTGTGAATGCGCAAGAAGAGATGATAGAGGCCCTTCTTGATAGGGCCGCGCGAAAGACGGGACCTTGCGGCAGAAATTAGCATTGCCGCCACGGGTCCGGGGCGGTGCTCTCCCCACGCTGCCTGCATTGTATGCCCCCCATTGACCAAGATTTCTCCCCTGCCACGGTGTATTGTGTTGTTGCCCCCGCTAGGGTCTCGCAACGCACGCACTACTACCTTGCGATGACAGACGTTGAAAGAGCGACCAGCACGCGGTCAGAGCATCACGAAGCCCGTGGCTTGGCTCGTGTCGTGGAAGTTGCGGAGCGCGGATCGTCGGGCCATGGATGCTTGGGGTAACGCCCCTTCATCTCTGCCTTCACGGCGGCCCAGGAACCCCTCCAAAAACCGGGCAGGTCACGCGTGATCTGTATCGGCCGGTGCGCAGGCGAAAGCAGGTGTAGCGTCAGCGGCAATTTTCCGCCCGCGACGGTGGGATGCTCATCGAGGCCGAAAAGCTCCTGCACACGGATGTGCAATGCCGGTGCATCGGGCCCGTCGTAGCGAATGGTGTGGCTCTGGCCTGTCGGAGCGACGAAGCGAGTCGGCGCCTCGGAGTCCAGGCGACGCTTCAGATCCCAAGGCAACAGTGTGTCCAGGGCTAAATCGAGGTCCTGGGGTGAGATCTCGTCGAGCCGCGTCTTTCCGGTAAGGAATGGTGCGAGCCAGTCACACACCGTGGCGGCGAGCGATTCGTCCGAGAGATCGGGCCAGGTCTCAGGCTCAACAGACCGGAGAAACTGTACGCGGTCACGAAGCTGCCGTTGTGCCTTGGTCCACGGCAGGCGATCGATCCCGATCTGCGCGATGCCCCGTGCCAGCTCCTCAGGAGCGAGATCAGGCGGCACTGGGCGAGGCTCGCTGGAAAGAACGATCGCACCAAGCCGCCGCACGTGTCGGGCGCGAAGCGCAGCCGATTCGCGATCGAATGTGATCTCGTCGGCATCGGTGATCCGATCGCTCGCGATCTGGAGGATCTCCGCCTCGTCCGTGGCCGCAGCAAGCAGGATGCGCGCGGCTGCGGCCGTACCCTGCAGCTCGGCGACAATGAGGTACGGCGAGCGTGCGAGCGGATCGGCGGCGTCGAGCATGGCGCCGCGGCCGTTCGCCAGCAAATACTGGCCGGGTGCGCCGCGTGCCTTGGCGATGCGATCAGGATACGCCAGTCCCAGCAAGGCAGCTGCAGACAGAGAC
>QGVC01000535.1 GCA_003242645.1 Pseudomonadota bacterium | reverse complement strand
TCCGCTTTGTCAGCCCAAAATGGCCCTGGTCCCGACAAAGTCACAGTATGGTTGCCGATCGTGAGCGGCTGGCGACGGCGGGTTTCCTTGTCGGCTCAACGGCTTGTGTCTGATTTTTGCCGCATCTTGCGATGAAAGTTGCTGGAGCAAGCCGTGGGGGGATGTATGAGAAAGAACTGGGTGGCCCTCGTCCTGACGGTTGCCTTCGCAGCAACCATGACTCTCTTGGGGCTTGGGCCAGGTGGCAGTGCAGCGCCGACCTCCAGCTCGGACAGGAGCAAGGCGCGAGAGACGATCAAGTACTACGACGTTCGCGGGACCACAATCGAGGAGCTTAGGCACGAGGTTTACTCACGCGGCCCCTACGACAGCACCGGCCAGCGCTTCGCCGGTTGGGCGGAGTGGCGTATCCGGTGGTGGTACGATCGCGAGCAGGTGCCGCAGGGCTGTAAAGTTTCGCGCGCCGTAACCGAGACCGACATCGAGTACACGCTTCCTCGTTGGGTCGACGCGGCAAATGCCCCGGAAGAGCTCCGGGAGACGTGGAACCGTTTCGTCGAGGCACTTACGGTGCATGAGCAGGGCCACGGGGACCTCGCCCGCGCTCTCGCTGCCGAGATCGAGTTCGCCATTCGAAATCTGCCCCCCGAGCCGACCTGCGAGGAGCTCGATCGGAAAGTGAACGAGCTGGCCAATCGCATGATCCTGGAGGACAGGACCCAGGAGGCCTATGACCTCGCGACAGGTCACGGCCAAACTCAGGGCGCCGTCTTTCCTGACGCCGTCGTCGTCCATGCTTCATCGGAGGAGGCGCCGACAGAGGCAGCCGTGACACAAGTGTCAGCGACTCCGTGACGACCGGTTTCCGAACCGCAGCTGGCCAGTTTTATTGGCGCGGTCGCGTCAACAAAGGCGCGTAGATTGCGGCGAATCCCGCAAAGCCCAGCACCCAGGCCGCGGCTGAAATGTGCAGCATCGGCTCGGGAGCCAAATCGAACGCAGCGGCAATGCGCGCCAAGGCAGCAATAAACGTCGCCACGTATATTGCAGTAATGCCGCGCGTAGCGGTTAGCGGCTGGCCCGTGTGCCCAAGGCTCGCGCGCGTCATCACGGCCAAGATCATCAGGCCGATGGCTCCCGTGGTCCAGCTATGCAGCGCGCCCGAGGGAAGCAGAATATCCGGCGCATAAATGCTGAGAGCCAGCAGCAGGAAGCCGAGCGGCACGAATGCATAGGCGACGTGGAGCACCAGCACGAGCGGCTCGGCTACGGTGCGCTCGCCGGCCCAGCGGGCGAGGCGTATGACATTGAGGAGCCCCGCGACGAGCATCAGAAGAGCCGTTGCGGTGTGGTCTGGCATTGCGATCCAACTCACGAGAGCCACGCCGCTGGCCGCCATGATTGCGGCGTCCAGACGCCCGAAGGGCACAGGCAGCCGTCCAGGCCGCCGCCGAACAAGCCAGTTGCGCGTGAAGCTGGGCACGATCCGCCCGCCGATGAGCATGATGAGCATTACAATGGCCGCGATGCCCATTCGGATCCCGAAGCCCTGCGCCGTGCCGAAAATCACCTCGGCGTGGAAAGCGGCATTACCCAGGAGCAAAATTCCGACAATAACGGGAACCTTCAGATTGCGCTTGTTTTGCGCTGCTACGATCTCCCGCGCCACAAGAGCGATAAGACAGGCGAGAAAGCTGAGATCGATGATGGCGGCCAAAGGTGCACTAATCCAGCCGGAAATGAGCACTGCCACGCGCCCACTGAGCCACAAGAGGAAAAGCCACAGCAGTGGCGTTCCGACGACCGGTAAGCGCCCTGTCCAGTTCGGAACTGCAGTCAGCAGAAAACCGGCAACTGCGGCCGGAACGAATCCAAAAAGCAGCTCGTGCGCGTGCCATTCAATCGGTGCAAATGCAGTCGGTAGAACGAGGTGCCCACTCAGCATGGGCAACCACAGCGCGATCGCTAAAGCGGCCCAAATTCCGGCGGCGAGAAAGAAGGGGCGGAAACCGTAGCTCAGAATGGCAGGCCCAGTATAGGCGCGGATTTGCTCGGCAGTCGTCGTCATGGTGGTTTCTCGCTTCTTTCCTCGGAGCTTCTCCCGTCTCCAATTTTGGCTGTCTTAGCTGTTGCACCCTCACATGCGGCCAGATTGATCGAGGCCGTATTCGAGCATCAGCTTCAGGCCTGCCTTCGCCGGATCATCAGCCTTTCCGAGCCGCCCTGGCAGGGTGAACCCACGAGAGATGTCTTATCGCGGCGCAAGATGTATTGATCGAGGTCAAGTATATCCATTAAGGAAGCTCAAGTTACTGTTCATGCTCAAGGATTTGCCAACAGATTACTTTTTGTTTGACTCCAATCATCTTTCTACTTGACAATCAGCAAGTACGCTGGGCTGGGAGGGAACTGTGCGGGCT
>QGVC01000534.1 GCA_003242645.1 Pseudomonadota bacterium | reverse complement strand
AGTAACAGCGGAGCGTCGCGACCTGCCTAGCACACACGGTCGACGCCACTCCGAAGGGAGGTGACGCTGGTGTTTTCGGCACTTTTTGAGTTCATCAGTGCCATGCTGAGCCTGCTGATTGCAGGGTGGGTTAACGTTGCTCAGTGATGGCAGGCGGGGGCTCCACCGATTTATGAATAAGAACGCCTATCTGTACGTAATTTTCGTTACGGTTCTCGCTGGCGCAGTCGCGCTTAGGTCCGACTGGTCCACGTTGACGTCGCTGCCGACAATGGACCTTTTGGGCTTGGGCGCCCTAATCGCCCTAAGTATTCTTTCCGAGGCGCTGGCGGTTCATATTTCAGTTATTGATTCTAAGGATGCAATTAGGACATCTTTGGGATTTCTCCCTCTTCTGACGTGCGCGATTGTATTTCCTTTAGAGGCGGTAATAATCGCGTCTGCTGCAACGGAAGCGTTCACCGAGGCCTTCCTTGCGAAAGTACGAGCGCTTTGGAAGACGGCGTTCAATGTCAGTCAGTCTGTAATTGCTGTAAGTCTTGCCACTTGGGCTTATTACCACTTGGGTGGAGAAGTTGCGGCACCTTTTTCTCTAAACGTTCTTGCGTTCTTAGGCCTGACTACGACGTTCTTCCTAACCAATACGGTTAGTGTAAGCATATTGTTTGCATTAAGAAAGAATGCAAGCTTCGCCGTCGTCTTCCGTCAAGTGATTGGACCAGGTGGAATTAACATCCTCTATGGATTATTGGCGAGCCCAATTGCTGTTTTCGCTGCGTTCTTGTACGACCGCATGTATGTAGGCGGTGTGTTACTCATCATAATGCCAATATTCTTGATACGGTACTCTTACCTGTCGAAAATCCAATTACAACAAAGCAATCGCGACCTGTTAAGGGTATTAATCAAGACCATCGAAACGAGGGACCCATATACTTCGGGACATTCGCTGAGGGTATCACGACTTGCGCGGCTTATAGCCGAAGAAATGGGCTGCTCCCTTAAGCAAATCGAAATAATCGAGACTGCCGGGCTTCTACATGACATTGGAAAAATCGACAGCATATACGCAGAGATCATTCAAAAGCGAGGAGTGTTGACAGAAGAGGAGCATCGCGTCATCAGGACTCACGCTGTGAAGGGTGCGGAACTTCTGCAGAATCTGACGTCCTTTCCCGAGGAAGTTATTCGCGGCGTTCGCCACCATCATGAACGTTACGACGGAACGGGTTATCCAGACGGCTTGCGAGGGAAAGAGATTCCAATCGCGTCACGCGTGATCATGCTATGCGACTCGATTGATGCAATGCTTTCGGACCGACCGTACCGCCCGGCAATGACAATCGCGCAGGTGGCAGACGAAATACGCAGGTGTGCCGGTACCCAGTTCGATCCGGACATCGTAGCAGTCGTGCTGCGGGAAGGAACGCTCGAAAAGGCGGCGGCACAGATCAGAGAGGAGTCGGCGCTGGATCTTGTTGGCGCCTAGGCGCAGGATGTTGGCCGATTCTGCTATTTGCGCCCGACCTGTGTCGCCGCCTATTAATGTCAGCAACTGCTCCTCCAGATCATTCAGGCGGTGAGGCCCGGCCCGGCAGGTAGACGCGTACTGCGCTCTCGAAACGGACCCGGTCAATTCCACCCGCAGAAACTTCGTGTCGAATCCATGATTCGACAACCCATTCCCAACCAAGATATTCACGGACCTCGGTCGGCCGACAGCCGATGAGCCGTTTCATCTGATTGCTCATTGTGAAACCGTCTGGGTAGCCAACCCGGGAGGCGATGCGGAACACCGTTGCCCGCTCGGCCTGGAGATGGATACTCGCATAGAGGAGGCGGGCAAATTGGAGCCAATGGGATGGTACGGGTAAGCCGGCTGCCGCGAAATGCCTACCAAGCGTCCTGCGAGAAGTGGACATACGCCGGGCAAGTGCCGAAATGCTGGACACGGACGGCACCAGGCGAAAGATCTGCTCTACTTCATTGCGAATCTTTGGAGTTCTCAGGAGCCCACGAAGCTCAAGGTACGCGCCCACGGCGTGGGCAAAATTCCGGGGCGGCATAGCCAGAATCTGCTTGATATACCTGGGCGCTATGATTGATCCGGTTGGAAGCACCGCGCGAGGGACTAACGCATTCACAAATCTCAGAAGCGGCATCGCTCGAGCCAGTTCCGAGGCAGGCGGAAGTACGACGAAAAGCGGAACGCCATAAGGGCGGTTGGCAAGCCACTTAAACTGATCCTGCTGGTCTTGACCGTCTACGAGCCACCAGATGATCGCCAACCCCCGGGGAGGCAACTCGTGGGCCCTCCAATTCAGGTCAAGCGGGAGGAACTGGTCGTAGGGTGGCGCGAACAGAGCAAGTCGCGTCGCGGATGCTGGTGCGAGAGGGACAAACATCGGTACCTCCGGGTT
>QGVC01000116.1 GCA_003242645.1 Pseudomonadota bacterium | reverse complement strand
TTACTCTCGGTTGCTGATCGACCCCAATCGCGGTGAGGACGACCCAACGCTGATCATGCGGCTGTCGGACGGCGCTATCGTTCCGGGCAATCGCGTGATTACACCCGAGGAACGGGAAAAGCGCCTACGCCTCTACTACTGGCCTTATCACAATGCGATCGACGACGTGCTCGACTGCTGCTTGGCGACAGGAACGACGCCTGCGATCCTGTCCATTCACAGCTTTACGGAGAGTTGGAAGGGTATCTCGCGCCCGTGGCACGTCGGTGTCCTGTACGGGGAGGATAACCGGCTCGCTGAGCCATTTCTCGAAGCATTGTGCGCTGAGAACGATTTGATTGTCGGAGCCAACGAGCCCTACATCGGGCAGCTCGTTGGCGATACCCTGTGGCGGCACGGGACACAGCGAGGACTGGCGCACGCCATCATCGAGATCCGGCAGGATCTCATCCGCGATGAGAGAGGACAGGCGGCCTGGGCCGAGCGGCTCGCGCGCATCACGCGGGAGGTGCTGCCGAAGATTGATCTGCGGCCTCGGGCCGTAAGCAAGGCTGCATGCGCCTGATGACAGACCGAGGGGCCGCGCCTATCTCGGGTTTCAGGGGATAGCTCGATCGGGAGAACGGTTATGGCGATCGACGAGAAGACCAGGGTTGAGCTTGAAGCTTCGGCCTTCCGCAAGCTTGTCGCGCACCTGCGCGAGCGTACGGATGTCCAGAACATCGACCTGATGAACCTTGCCGGGTTCTGCCGCAACTGCCTCGCCAACTGGTATCAGGAGGCGGCTAACGCTGCCGGCATCCCCATGACCAAGGAAGAGGCGCGCGAAATCATCTACGGCATGCCTTACGAGGAGTGGCGCGCCAAGTATCAGAAGGAAGCAACGCCCGAGCAGAAGGCGGCGTTCGAGAAGGCGCACAGGCACTCTTGAGGGGCGAGGGTGAGTTGCGTGGATAAGTTCCGCGTTTGCAACCTCTTCGCCTTGCTGTGATCTCTTCCCCGCGATAGCGATGGGCGCACGTATGCGGTCGGGAAATGAGAGCCACTAGCCCGGCGCGCTCCAAGACGGGGGATGTCAAATGAATGGGCTCCAAGCCTCGGCGCAACAACAGCTGCGCCAGCTCGTCGAGCAGCTCGAGCGGCTCGAGGAGGAGAAGAAGGCCATTGCGGAAGACATTCGTGAAAAGTTCGCCGAGGCAAAAGCGCTCGGTTTTGACGTCAAGGTGCTACGTCAGGTGCTCCGCCTGCGTAAGAAGAGCAAGGCGGATCGGATGGAGGAAGAAGCTATTCTGGCGACCTACCTCCACGCTCTCGGCATGCTTGATCCAGAGCCCGAGACCGAAAGCGCGAAGATGATGGCCGCTGAATAATGAATTGCGCGTTGCGGATTGTTCCGATCGCCCGTTGAGCAACGCGCATTCGACTGAGCTTAACCCCCACCTCCGAGATTACCCGTCCGCTTCATTCGCTGGATGACAGCGTCACGACCTAAGCTACCACGCACAGTGCACTCTGTGCGAATCGCCTGCGTGCGTCGTCGCGGCTCAGCTCACCAATACGTCTTGCCTACTTAACCGCTGGTCAGCTTGGGCAGCTTGAAGTTCCGCCACGCGCGGCTGATCCACGAGCCGGTGTCCTCCCGCGGCGCGAGGCCGTCGGACTGCAGAAGCGCATACGCGTCCTTGTACCAAGGCGAGTTCGGGAAGTTGTGGCCCAACACAGCTGCGGCCGTCTGCGCCTCCTGCTTGATGCCGAGGGCCATATAGGCTTCCACGAGGCGCATGAGCGCTTCTTCCACGTGCGCGGTCGTCTGATAATCGGTGACGACGGTCTTAAAGCGATTGATCGCGGCGAGATAGTTCTTCCGCTTCAAGTAATAGCGCCCAACCTCCATTTCGTGGGCTGCGATCATGTCCTGGGCGATGCGAATACGATTGTCGGCATCCTTCGCGTATGGGCTGTCGGGATAACGAGCTTTCAGCGTTTGCAGCTCGGCCAGCGCTTTGCGCGCGTTCGTTTGGTCCCGGTTCGGACCGACCATCTCGTCGAAGTAGGACGAGATGATGATGTGGTGCGCAAGCGCGGCTTCCTTTGTGCCGGGGTGCATGGTCGTGTAGCGCCGGGCAGTCGCAATGGCTTCTTGTGTCTTACCGGCGCGATAATAGGCGTAGGCCGCCATGACCATGGCTTTGCGCGCCTCGGGGGAGTAGGGATGGTCCCGGTCAAGATCCTCGAATTTTTTGGCCGCAGCTTCGAACTTGCCGCGGGACAGCAACTGATCCGCCTCGGCGTACATTTTCTCCGGCGGATCGGGATTGAGCATCTTTGCGGCGTCGTTGGACGATGCGCAGGCGCTTACGATGAGGCAAAGCGCCAAGACCATCACCGCAGATCCGACCCGCCGAATTTCGATTATTCGTTTCAGCACCACCTAGCCCCCAGCTCTGCGCTGTCGCAGCCGCCTCCCGATGCGTAGGCTGCCGCGCAGGTCAACATCGGTTCGACCAGCGTCTCACCGGTTGCGCATAGTATGCGATTCGATTCGCCCGTGACGGCAAGCCGCTGAGCGAAAGATCGTTATCCCCCTACTTTAAAGCGGCCATTTGTGGTCGGGATGGGGCAAGTTCCGACCCGTCTCAGCCTGTCCGATCAGGCCGCTGGAGGCCTAGCGTGCGGTTACCACTGAGAGTCGGAGGTGCAGCTCACTCCGCTGCTGCGACCGCCGCCACTGGAGTGGGAAAGCGAACGAAGGGCTCGCGCACCCTCGGCGCCTCGACCAGCGTCCAGGCCGAGCCATCAGCGAACAGAGCCTTCAGCACGCTCGCATTCAAGCGATGACCACCGCGCACCGAGCGGTAGGCACCCAACAGCGGATAGCCTGCCAGAGCGAGGTCACCGACGGCATCCAACATCTTATGACGGACGAACTCCATCGGGCAGCGCAGGCCTTCCCGATTGAGGATGTGGTCGTCACCGATGGCAATCGTGTTGTCCAACGATGCGCCGAGCGCCAGGCCGGCCTTCCAGAGCTTCTCTACGTCGCGCATGAAACCAAATGTCCGCGCGATGGCCAGCTCGTGGCGAAAAACGCCAGGATTGATATCGAAGGCCAGTCTCTGGCGACCAATGACGGGAGTGTCGAACTCGATCTCGACGTCCAAGTGGAATCCGGAATGCGGGCTCAACTCACCGATGCACTCGCCTTCTTGGACGCGGATCGGCTTCAGAACCTTGATGTACTTGCGGGGCTGCGCCAGCTCACGGATGCCGACCTGATCGATCGCCTCAACGAACGGCGCGGCGCTGCCGTCCATGATCGGCACTTCCTTGCTGTCGATCTCGATGTAGCAGTTGTCGATAGAAAGACCACGGAGGGCAGCAAGAAGGTGCTCGACCGTCCCGACAGTTACTCCGCTGTCGTCGCCGATCACCGTGCAGAGTGTGAGATTTTTGACGTGTTCAACTTTTGCGGGTATTTCCGCAATAATTCGGCCACGTTTATTTACTAGGAACTTTATACCGGTATCCGGTCCGGCGGGATGGAGCGTGACGGAGACGGGGGCTCCACTGTGTACCCCCTTGCCTTGTAGTTTGATTTCACGGGCAATCGTCGTCTGTCGCGCGCCAATAAATCGCTTCGACATGTCTGCGCCGTCCCTCATCCTCTAAGCAGTCGCAGCGGCTTGAGCCGTTACGTCTGCCTACCCCCGTCGTTCACAGACCTGCCGGTGCTACGCGGTCATTTATTGACTGAGACCTGGGACCAGCAGTGGGCGAACGATTTGATGTCGCGACGATAACGTGGTGTCCCGCTTGGGGACAAATCACGCTTTCTTACATACTGTTACCGCAAAGCTGCAGGCACGGCTTGTGACGCGCGGCAACTTCCCGACAGGGTCAGCGGCGGTTGCGTCCCCTGTCGAAAAACATAGGTATATCAACGTGTTGTGGTCCGCTGCACTCATCCCGTGAATGCTCCGACGACATCCCTTGTCGAGACGAAGCAGCGTACCTCGATTGGCCGTGGTCTGTAACAGAGCGGTCGTTTTGTGAATCTTCGTGATTGCGCTGAGCGCGTTGCTCCGTGCGCCAACCAGTGATTCGCCTGAACAGGCTCGGCTTCTTTTGCTCCGGCGGCGGAGCGTAGCCATGTTGCGGTTGGGCCGTGCTCGGATTTTGTCGGCCGGTCTTGGCCCAATACTCCTGTTGCGCCACGATAGGAAAATCTTCCAGGCGCGGCATCTGTGGCGGCCGTCGCGCCACTTCGACCGGCGGGCCGGGCGTGAACGGCTCGGCAGGGCGTGAGGCCGCGCCAGCAGCTGATTGCGGCGGCAACGGCGGTGGCACCGTGCTTGTGCCCAGCTGTGGCGGCCCTTCCTCGATCACGACGTCGCCCGGGCCGCGCCAGACCTCGCGAGGCTTCCGCGTAGCGGGCTCCTGAGGAGCGTCCTCCTTGATGACTCGCGAGAGGACGTCCGTGAAATGCTCCGATGCAGGGTGCTCGAAGTCTGCATTAGGACGACCACGGTCGTTGGACGTCGCAGCTTCAGGCGCTGGCGGAGGAACTGTAGATTGTGGGCGGCTTGGTGTTTTATAGGAAGCCGGCTCGCTCGAAGTCGATGGTTGGGCGGGCTCCATACCGGAAGCGACGATGGACACCCGGACACGGTCGCCGAGGCTCTCATCAAACGTCGCGCCGACAATAATGTTCGCGTCGGGATCAACCTCCTGACGAACGCGGCTTGCAGCTTCGTCGACCTCGTAGAGCGTCAGATCGCGGCCGCCGATAATTGAGACCAGAAGGCCTTTCGCACCGCGCAGCGAAATATCGTCGAGCAGCGGATTGGAAATTGCTTCCTCGGCCGCTTGGATCGCGCGATTAGGGCCTGAGGCCTCCCCCGTGCCCATCATCGCGGTCCCCATACCGCTCATGATCGTGCGTACGTCGGCGAAATCGAGGTTGATGAGGCCTTCCTTGACGATCAGGTCCACAATGCAGGCGATGCCTGAGTAGAGCACCTGGTCCGCCAGCACGAACGCTTCCGCGAAGGTCGTCTTTTCGTTGGCGATCCGGAACAGGTTCTGGTTTGGAATGACGATCAGTGTATCGACGTATTTGCGCAACTCGGCGATGCCCGCCTCGGCAATGCGCATCCGCCGCGAGCCCTCGAAGTGGAAGGGCTTCGTAACCACCGCAACGGTCAGAATTTCGAGCTCTTTCGCAACACGAGCAATGACCGATGCGGCTCCTGTCCCTGTGCCGCCGCCCATGCCCGCTGCGATGAAAACCATATGAGATCCGGAAATCTGTGCCCGGATCTCGTCCACCGCTTCTTCCGCAGCGGCCTCACCGATTTCAGGCTTGGAGCCTGCTCCCAGCCCTTCCGTGAGATTGACGCCGAGCTGGATCCGGTGCTCGGCGCTCGACGCCGACAGCGCCTGCGCGTCTGTGTTCGCGACAATGAAGGTTACGCCGGTAAGCCCGGCAGCGATCATGTTGTTGACCGCGTTTCCGCCAGCGCCACCGACACCGATGACGGCAATCCGTGGTTTGAGATCGGTGACCTTCGGTAGCTGCAGTCGGATGCTCATGATGCTCCCACGTGGACCGAGGTCGCTCTACAACAGAGCTGCTTCCGCACACCGACGTGCTCTGTGTCGTTCATAACTGCGGCCTCGTCTCTCCCAATTCGCCCTTCAAAAGCTGTGTCGCAGCCACTGCCCCATTCGGCCGAGATAGCTCTCCTGCACGTCGGAGTATTGGGGAAATGCCGACCAGCTGTTGCGGATGTGCTGAGCAGCCGCGGCCAATCCAATCACGGTGGAGAATGCGGGGCCGCACGAGCTGGCTGGGAGACCGCCAAAAGGCTGGGGACGGGAAACACGCACTGGCCTTCCGAGTGAGTTGGCAGCAAATTCCGCGATCCCAATGAGCTGGCTCGTCCCCCCCGTCAGCACGACACGCTCCCCTGCGTAACTCGTGATGTTGCTGCGCTGCAGCCGTTCGCGCACAAGTCCCAGCAACCCCTCCATCCGCGGCTGCAGGATCGAGCGCAGCCGCGCTTTTGTTGTATGATGAAGCGTCGGCTCATCCTCGCCCGCCAGAGGATACGAGATCACCTCATGCTCATCTGAGCGAGCCGCTACAAGTGTGCCATAAAGCGCCTTGATTCGCTCGGCTTCTGCAAGAGGTGTCCTCAACTCTCGCGCAATATCGAACGTCATGTGGTTCCCGCCCACGGGCACCGTGTCCGCGTAGAGGAACCGTCCGTCGGCAAACACCGAGATGGTCGTCATGCCTCCGCCGATATCGAGGCAGGTGATGCCGAGCCGCCGTTCTTCCTCGGTGGTCACTGCAAGGGCGCTGGCGAGCGGCGAGGGAATGGTCTGGCTGAGCGTGAGGTAGCAGCGTTCGATCAGCAACACGAGGTTGCGGATTGGGGCGTCGTCTGCGGTTATCGCGTGCAGGTCTGCCGAGAGGCGGTGGCCGGCCATACCTTTTGGATCGGTGATGCCTGGAACGCCGTCGATCCGCCATCCGAGCCGGTCGAGGTAGAGAAGCAGCCGCCCGTCGCGCTCTGCGTAGGCGCGGCCGGCAGCGGCAACCCGGCGTATCTCGCTGTCGCGCACATAGCCGCTTTCGATATCCGCGTGAGCCACGAAATGGCTTGAGCGCATGCGCCCGCAGGCAGCGCTTACGATGACCTCCTCGAGCTGCACGCCCGCCATGCGTTCAGCCTGCGCAACGGCGGCGCGCACGGACTGCTCGGCCTCATCGAGGTCGACGACCACGCCGGCCTTCACGCCGCGGGAGCGTTGATATCCGATGCCGATGACACGGTAGCCCAACCCGAGGCCACCCCGCCGATAGGCAGCATCTCGCACGGCGATGAGGCAGCAGATCTTGCTGGTGCCTACATCGATGAGTCCAAGAACCTCGCCGCCGGATGTGTTGATTGGCATCGGATCATCTCCTGCTCAGGGTCATCCCGAGGGCTGAGCTCCGTAGCGGGAGGCGGTCTTCTGCTCGTCACTGTGCCGCGGGCGGACAACAATGCGGTCGGGCGACCGGAGATCGATGGCGGCATAGACGCGGCCATCCAGGAGATGACGCGCGGCAAGGTTCGACGTGAACGTTTTCAACGCCTCGATTTCGCGACCGGCCGGCAGGTGGATCTCGGGGCCGTTTGCGAGACGCAAGGTCCACCGGCGCTTGGCTACCCGGACAACTTCCTCGACGCGGGCCTGCAGCTCCGGAAAGCCCGCGAGAATGCTGACGATCACGGAAGGTTCACGTGCTGCACCTTCCCCAACCAGCCGCGGCAGGTTGGCTCGCATGCTGGGCGGTGCGGGTCCAAGAACGCGTCCAGTGACGTCGATCAGGAACTCTCCGTCCGACGTGCGCCAGACGGCGAACGCCTCGCGCTCCGTAACCTCGACGCTGATGCTGTCCGGAAAAATGCGGGTGATCGCGGCCTGCTTGATCCAGGGCAGCTGTTCGATGCGCGCGCGAGCGGCAAGGCTGTCGAAGCGCAGGAGAGAGCGCGCGTTCGACAAGTCGAGCGCGTCGAATATGTCCCGGTCGGAAGTCATCCGGTGACCAGTAAGGAACACCTGGCGCACGCCGAGCCCGGCAAGCTCGGCAAGGCGGTCCGCCTCGTCGAGCACCGGCCGCACTTGTCGCGCATTCGCGCCCCAATGCGTGAGGGCAGCGAAGGCGACTGCTCCTGCGATGGCAGTGGTGAAGGCGGTGAGCCTAAAGCCGCGTCGCCGCGAACGAGGCCGAGCCCCGGTGCTGCCAAGCACGCCGGCGGAGGCAGGCGCGCTCCCGCGCCGCTGATGCGCGGACGCCCCCCGACGGCTCGGAGCTCGTGCGGAATTGAGCACCTCGGACTCTCCGTTCGCGACGCATGAAATGCCGTGAAGTCGAGCCGGCCTCCCGCTACCGGCACTCCATAGGCGAGCGTCGACGAAAGAGGTTAATTTTTGGTTGAGCGCTGAAGGCTAGATCCTTGAGCCGTCAACGGTTGCACGAGGCATCCTCGATCAGCCAGGTGACGAGCTGCTGAAAGCTCATACCCGCGTACTCGGCCATCTCGGGCACCAGCGACGTGCCCGTCATGCCAGGCTGGGTGTTGATTTCGAGGAAGGCGAGCTGGCCGGTCGCCGGGTCGTAACGGAAATCGGAACGCGTGACTCCCCGGCATCCGAGCGCATTGTGCACGGTCAGCGCGTGCTGCCTCACGGCTTCATAGACGTCGCGCGGAATGTCGGCGGGCAGGATATGCTTGGAGCCGCCGGGCGCGTACTTGGCTTCGTAGTCGTAGAAAGCCAGCCGTTCGGCAGGGACTATATCGATGATGTCAGTAGCCTGATCACCGATGACGGCACAGGTCAGCTCGCGGCCGGGCACGAAGCGTTCGACCATGATCTCATCGTTGATCGCGGGCACGCTGGCGATGGCCTCCGGCGGCTTGTTTGCGCCCTCGCGCACGAGGACCACGCCGACGCTCGAGCCCTCACAGATCGGCTTTGCGACGTAAGGCGGCTCCATCGCGTGCTCGCGGGCAGCCTCTGCGCGGTTCACGATGCGATGCTCGGAAACGGGCACGCCAAGCTGAGCAACAATGCTCTTCGTCTGCGCTTTGTTCATGGCGAGGGCGGATGCTCGCACGCCGGAGTGGGTGTAGGGGATGCCCAAAATCTCCAGCAGACCCTGTATGCATCCGTCCTCGCCCCAACGGCCATGGAGTGCGTTGAAGCAGGCATCAGGGGCGATTTCCTTCAATCTCTGGGCGATGTCCCGGTCCACGTCGATCTTCGTGACGCGATAGCCGGCCGCCTCGAGCGCGGCCGCGCAGGCATTGCCGGAGCTGAGGCTCACTTCTCGTTCGGAGGACCACCCGCCCATCAGGACGGCGACGTGCTCATACTTGCGGCCTGCACTACCTGCGCTCATAGCTCATGTGCCCCAGCACTCATACTTTCCACTCGCCTGCATACGTACATGCATGCCGGGCTTTGTGCCCGGGATCCACCTGACCGCAAATGCCGGAGCAAGCGGAAAATTGGAATCCGGTGACAAGCACCGGGATGACGTTTCTCTTCGAGACAGCGCAGTTCACGAAACCAAGGCCTCGCCTACCGGCCGCCCATCCAGAGGCAGACCCAACCGCACGATCTCCCATTCAAGAGTCACGCCAGAATTCGCCTTCACTCTGGCCCGCACCGTCTCACCGAGGCGTTCGATGTCCTCCGCCGTCGCATCGCCTTCGTTGATCAGGAAGTTGCAGTGCATCTCTGAAACCTTCGCGCCACCTATGCGAATCCCGCGGAAACAACCACCGCCGATGACTTCCAAGCCGTTTTCCCCGGGGGG